>NZ_JAJNOE010000029.1:0-34053 GCF_027854445.1 Aeromonas sp. PI_26 | reverse complement strand
TTCGTTACCCCAGGCATAGGTTGAGTGGTCGTTGGTGTCGCCACCATTGGCATTGAAGGAGTAAGTCGCACTCAGGCTCTCACCCACTTCCAGCTTGCCTGCCATCCGCAGGTTGCTGACCTTCGGCTTGGCAACAGGATCTATTGCAGTCAAGGTTTTCAGCGTCAGATGCACATTGCCAGACGCTTGCTCTGCTGCGCCCTTTGCATGAAAACTCAATACTTCAGGTACAGAAGGTTGGTCCGGATCACGTGGAGTAACCTTTAGCTTGTTGACCCATACCGGATCAGCATTGCGCGCACCACCTCGGAATTCCCCTTCCAGTTGTTCGACGTCATAACCTGCGAGCTGATCGAACACTACTTCACGGGCCTCTACGATGACCGAGGAGGACGCATCAGTTTTCAGCTGGCGTGCCAGGACAAACTCAATCAGAGTACCTTGGTCTTCTATCAAGACCTCAGCATGAGGTGAGTCAATGGAGTCAGCTTCATGACCTTCAGAGATAACGATCAGACGCTTGGTCAGCATCTCCGGGTTAACTCGAACCATCACAGAGATCGGTGAGGATTGGTAGGTACGACCTCGCTCGTCTGTCACCGTCAGGAATAGAGTGAATTCTCTGTCGGTCAGAACATCTGGTGGCAAAACTGGCAATGTCAGGGTTGGCGCCTGAGTGTTGGCGTTTGACAGAGCCCCCTGCAGTAAAGGTTCAGGTGATGACCAGAGCCAGGAGACAATATTACCCTTGGAGATATTCACAATCGGATTGAGCTGAACCAGCTCACCACTCATGCCGGCGATCGCAGCATGCTCAACAGTGACCGCCCGATCTTTTTCTTTATATTCAAGGACAATATTGTTGTTGCGTTCGACCAGGTCGTGGCGCATGCCTTGTAATTGGCGAGAAAGGGCAACATTGGCCGGATTCAACATCTCATCAAGGGAGGCGCCCAGCTTCCACTCCAGACCAACGTTGATCTGGGTATCGCTTTGGTTCCCTTTGGCCTCGCGGTGATCTACGCCAACCTTCAGGAGCGGCACGGGCTGCCACTCAAGGCCCACAGTCCCAGCATAGGGATTGCGTTCAAGCTGCTTGCTACCGACAAGATCAACTTCATCACCAAAATATTGCTCAACCTTGGCAGATATCCCCAACTGAGGATATTTGGGGAGATAGTATTTGGCGTTGAGATCAAACCCTCGGGCAGCGCGCTCAAGGTATTCATCAAAATCAGGCGAATCTTTCCAATTGCTCAACGGTGTATAGACGTTGGCGGAAAGCTTCAGATGATCTGCCCACGCCTCGGCACCCAAACCCAAGCGGGAGTGATGGCGCAAAATGTCGTAGTCCAGGAAGGCATTGTAGCCAAGCATCCACTCCTCAAAGAAGTGGCGCTGGCCCACACCAAGGTTGACAATAGTGCGATCTGTTGTGTCGTCATGACGGCCACCCGCCTGAACAAACAGCAAGCGCTCCGGTGTATCCAGCAGAGGAGCAAGTACATCAGCAGAATACTTTCTCAGGCGGAAATCATCGTCAAACGCCAGTTCGACTTCGGCAGTACCAAACCCTCCAAGCAGATTCTTGACCCGTTGATTAGCCTCGGCCTGAAAAGCCGATTGCACTTGTTGTTTGAGATAGTCCGCTTCCTGCTGGGCGAATGAAGGGGAATCACTCCCGTTCTGCTTGTTGGCACCATATCGGGTATCGCCATTCTTCAGCCCTTTGAAACGCAGATCCTGATCATCATTCTGACCATAGGTCTGCCCCAGACGGCTTGCCTGACCAGCAATAAATGCCTCAGTCTGATTTGTGTTGGCGTGTTCCGGTTTTAAGTTATTCAGTGCTGGCAATACATGCGACTGTTCAGCTGGAACATAAATGATCTGACCTACCTTAATCAGCTCGCTATTGATCGGTGTAGGTGCTCGCTTGTTCAACTCAAGCAAACCGTCAACAGTAAGGCCATGACGCAAAGCAATTGCATAAAGGGTATCGCCTGCCACAACGGAATAGGGCAGAAGTTGTACATCTCTTTTCAGTGCAGTGCTCGCAGCCGCAATCGGACTGACTATGCCTGTCGATGTATAAAGTGACAACAATACCCACGCCGCAACTTTTTTTATGCGACAAGAGGGTTTATTTAATTTACTCATACAATTTTACACCTATTTAACATTGTTTAGCACCGCGGCCTTTTTCAATCAAGCCAGTCTCCGATAAATGTTGAGATTAAATCCCTATTACTTTTCCTTTAACAACACCCGATACCCGTTAAATACGCACAATCAAACCTTGGCATTTTTACATGCCAATAATAAAAAACGTTGATAGCGCTATCTGTTGGCGTAAATGACTATTTCAACACCCTCGATAGTCACTTTTTTATTCTCATGCTTAAATCGATATCCATTATTTGTTAAACGCTGAATGTCTTGTTCCCGACCGACACCACGTAATATATGCCTTAGATTGTGCACTTTGACCGCCAGTGCATTACCACTGACAGGCCGTCCAGGCCATACCTTTTGCATTAATTCTTCATTTGAAATGGCAGAGCCGGGAGTTTCAATTAATGCGCCCAAAAGCAAGCATTCCCTTTTCCCCACCACTACTTTTTTTCAAGCAGACCGTGTTTACAGGTAAAGAATGAAATACCTGAATTCATACACACCACCAGCTTGTGGTACTTTGGCGCCAACCCTTTGGTAGGCATCCATGACTTGGCAGATGAACTCATTCATTTCCTCCTTCGACACCTTTCGCCCATCAAAGCCTCATAAAAAGCAAGCTTCAGTTATCAAGCCTTATCAATTTCAGCTGCTCTAATGCGACATAGAATACAAAGATAAAAAATGTAAGTCATGAAATCAGCCATGCCACCAAAAGCCAACCAAAGAACAAAAAAGTGATATGCAACATACACTTACAGGTGAGAGGAGAAAAAAAAGGGTGATTTAATTATGAAAAAGTCATTTCACACAAGTGAGGTGCTGCCTTTTTTAATCACAATGCACATAACTTGTGAAAGCATCTATTTATGCCATTTCGATTCTGCTAGCAGCCCTCAAGGTAAGAAGCCCCCGGGGCGATGAAATAGACATAAAAAAAGCTCCGTAGTATCGGAGCTTAAAGTGCCAACAGTCGGATTCGGCACAAAACACAGAGAGGAACAATAATCCACCCTAATAATAAAAACCTATAACAATAACCAGCACATCAACTAGATGTGCTTAGCAAGTACAACAAAATACCGAAAAGCAATCATTTAAAAGCATGATTTAATTGTGATTTAAAAAGTTCCATATCAACAAAAATGATAAATGTCAGCACCCATTGATAAAATAATTACTCCTTCACTTGGACTTCCTGTGTTCCAGATACACGAATTTCTACACGTCGATCGGGCACTAAACACATAATAAGCTCTGCTCTTGGTTGAATGCCTGCACACTTATTACCCGTCACAGGAGCCGCATCAGCGTGCCCTTCAATGGCTACCTTGGTGGCGACAATACCTTTGCCAATCAAAAAATCTGCGACCGTACGAGCACGCGCTTCAGAAAGCACCAGATTGCGTTCTTTGGAACCGATTTGATCTGTGTAACCGACTACCATGGCTTGGCCATCTTTGGGTTGAAAATCGCGGATTTGCTGATACAAGGAGTTCAGTGCCGCCACTCCCTCCGGTTTAAGGTGATACTTGCCGAGATCGAAAAGGACATCCGAGCTTAGCGTGAAATATTTTTCAACCACCTCTGTGGCTGGAGTCGATACCTCTTTCACGACTGGAGTCTATGTGGGAACAGGCTTGATATCACGTCCACGAAACGGATGGTATATTGCCTCCAGCGTTGCCACACTCTGATTGGCGTTATATTGAGCAGCACCAACGCCCCCACCTACATAGATATCGTTGCTCGCCTGAGCAGCAACGCTCGCAAGAGCCAGTGCAACCCATACACTCTTTAGTCTAAAACTCATCGTGTAACCTCATCGATGCTAGTGATAGCCATTATTGGCCTTAGATATGAATCCTTGTCAGCCTGTGCTTTCTGATACTCATCACCAGCACTACACCGCCAATAACCGTTGCTAGCCCTGGTAAAGATTTACTCCACCAGACTGGCGACTATTCAGAATCACAATCTGCGTGAAATAGGATGCGATTAATCAGACCCAAATTCATGATGAGGTTATGAATTTGCTCAACACATTAAACACGATACGGCTACTTAAAAGCGCCCTCCATAACCTTATTTGCGCACGATTAAAAGTACACACACATGAGCAATTCGTGATTTTTGAATACTTGACCTCTATCACACTCAAAAATGAGTGGTACATCCACCGGCACGGCCAACCTGCTACCTGGAGGCGAACGGGCACCTCTCTCGTGGGACCTGCCAACACCATCAAGGTGAAAGTCTATGACGCCCAAACGGGCCCCACCAACTGATTAGATTTTTAGTCAAAGGATTGTAATCGATTACATTTGTTGCAGCCATTTCCTGGATGTCATCTGTGTTCTGCACATATGAATGTTATTGCCATGCGTCACAGGTGATCTTCTTGCAGGCACGCTATGCCTCACGAGTTGCGAACTTTCATCCTGGCCTCCCCCCTACAAAACCTGACCTCGTCCAGAGCTTAGATACTCAGCATTATCAATGTACATCAGGCATTCCATCGTCAGGTTATCCATCATGCCCTAGCTTGAACGCTTGGCAGCCAGCCGAGAAGAAACGCCTCATTCGAATCACCAGATGGTCAAAAAACAGCTGGTTTGACCAATTTTTGTGAGTTGAGTTGTGCTATTGACATTTTTTAGTCGCACGAGTGAAACCGATTACACTACTGTCGACCAAATCACATTAATCAATCATTGCTTTGATTAAGCTGCGCGAAATCAATCAGTGATTAATGTTTGCTTACAGGCTGGGGAAGCGTAATGGAAAAAATCTGCAAGATAAGTGGTCGACGTACCGATTTGCTAGTCAACCTTGAGCAAGGTGCCGAAGTTATCTATTGGGGCAACAAACTGACCGAGCCTTATGCTAGTTGCAGCCCAGCACTAGACCGCCCTGTTCCTTTCGGCCGCCTTGATTGTGATGTGCCATTGACATTATTCCCCGATGCAGGGAGCGGAGTCTTCAGTGCTCCAGCCCTAGAAGGACACCGCGCAGGTAAAGACTGGTCACCGGTCTTTACCATACGTGAGTTACAGCAAGAGGATCATGCCCTGCGCATCATCAGCCATGATCACGTCGCCTGCCTAACGTTGCTCACGGAGTTGAGAATCGATCAGACCTCTGACGTGGTTTCCATGAGGCACACGTTGTGCAACGACAGCCAAGACGCCTTCACGGTAAATCGACTGGCAACGACTCTGCCGTTGCCAATGCGTGCCAGTGAGTGCTTATCATTTTATGGCCGATGGGTTAATGAGTTCCAACAACACCGCCACACTCTAGAGCATGGTGGCTACCAGCAAGAAAACCGTCGTGGCCGTACATCACACGAGCATTACCCTGCAATCATCACTGGTACAAAAGGTTTTGGTGAACAGCATGGTGAAGTATGGGGGGTCCATTTGGCCTGGAGTGGTAACCATCGAATGCGGGTGGATGTTAAAGCTGATGGCCGGCGCTTCTTACAAGCTGAGGCTCTTTATCATCCAGGCGAAATCTCTCTGGCTCACAATGAGTGCATCAGTACCCCTTGGCTCTATGCGACCTATAGCTCTAATGGGCTAAATGACATGAGCCAGCAGTTTCATCAATTTGTTCGAGAGCACATTCTTACCTTCCCGGAACGTCGCAATAATCAGACCCTCCGCCCGGTCCACCTTAATACTTGGGAAGGCATTTACTTTGATCATGACCCAGATTACATCATGCGTATGGCCAGCGAAGCAGCCAAGATGGGAATTGAGCGCTTTATTATCGATGACGGCTGGTTTAAGGGGCGTAATAACGACAAAGCTGCACTGGGTGACTGGTACCTTGATGAGGAAAAATACCCCGCAGGATTAGAGCCGGTGATCCAACATGTCAAGTCACAAGGCATGGAGTTTGGTCTCTGGGTTGAGCCCGAGATGATCAGTAAAGACTCAGATCTTTTTCGCCTGCATCCTGACTGGCTGATGGAGCTCGATGGTTATCACCAACCTACCGGTCGCAATCAATATCTTCTTGATTTGCAGAATCCTGACGCTTTTGCCTACTTACTAGAACGTCTAGATAACCTACTGAGTCGATATGATATTGCTTATCTCAAGTGGGATATGAACCGCGAGACCGTCCAACCAGCGCACCATGGTCAGGCTTGCCAAACACGCCAGGTACATAATGTCTATCGGCTAATGGATGAGCTCAAAACCAGACACCCACATATCGAGATTGAGTCATGTGCTGCCGGTGGTGGCCGTATCGATTATGAGATCCTTAAGCGAGTGCAACGTTTCTGGCCATCTGATAACAATGACGCACTCAAACGCCAGGAGATTCAGCGCGGGTTTAGCTATTTTTATCCACCTGAAGTGATGGGCTCTCATATTGGCGCTCGGCATTGCCATGCAACTCGCAGAGTGTCTGATATCGACTTCCGAGGGATCACTGCGTTGTTTGGCCATATGGGGATCGAACTCGATCCGGTAAAAGAGTCTGATCAAGAGAAGGCTGGCTTTGCCAAATACATTGCCTTACACAAGCAATATAGACCCCTTCTTCATAGTGGGATCACCTACCGGATAGAGAGTGATGATCCGCAAGCACAGAAAATTCACGCTGTTGTAGCCCAAGATGCCAGACAGGCATTACTGATGGTCGCTCAAACGGAGATGCCTACCTATGCTCATAGCGGCATTTTACGGATACCTGGATTGACCAAACAAACACGCTATCGCGTCAATATTATTGCGCAACCAGATAATTTTCATAATGGCTTGGTTAATCAACAGCCAGCGTGGACTGTTGATGGCATCGTGTTAAGTGGTGAATGGTTGAGTCAGGTTGGTCTGGCAATGCCAGTTCTTGATCCAACCACCGCTATCTTGATCGATGTATCTGCCTTATAAGACGATAGTTTAATTGTAAATATTCACAAATAGACATTAAGCATAGTGAGGCGACCATTTAATTATGGTCGCTATCAATAGCATTTTTATTATTAATAAGCGAGGCTGATGTAGCACTTCAGTTTTGAACCTTATTTATAAAAAATTGAGGGACATCCCTCGATCTTAATAATGAAAATCACGTATGACACACACAATAAGGATAGAAATGTTATGAGTATAAGCAATGGAGCCAAACTCTCCTACGGTATAGGAGCTCTTGGTAAAGATTTGGCATGTTCGATAATTTACATTTATTTAATGTATTACTATACAGATGTAGTTGGTCTTGAAGCTGCATTTGTAGGTACTTTATTTTTAGTCGCCCGAATTTGGGATACGTTTAACGATCCCATCATGGGGATGATTGTTGATAATACTCGTAGCCGCTATGGTAAATTCAGACCATGGATCGTTATTGGCACCCTAATTAACTCAGTAGTGATGGTGGCTGTATTCTTCACTCATGAGTTTGAAGGGACTGCACTTTACATCTATACAGCTATCAGTTATATCCTCTGGGGAATGACATATACTATTATGGATATTCCCTACTGGTCATTAATTCCAGCTTTAACCAGTAATAAAAAAGAACGAGAGCAGATTGTGGTAATCCCCCGTCTGTTCGCGAGCTTTGCTTGGTTTGTAATGGGAGCCTTTGGCATGAAGGCTATTGATATATTGGGTGATGGTGATAGTGGAGCCGGATTCGCCAAGGTGTCTATGATTATCGCTGTGCTATTTATTTTGAGTGCTTTGCTGACCGCATGGAAAGTAAAAGAAGATAGCGCTATTGCGACCACAGTATCTGAGAAGATTAATTTCAAGGATGTTAAAGCGATCATCTTCCAAAATGACCAACTCAAGGCACTGATTGGTATTGTTTTGTGTTTTAACTTAGCGATGCAGTTAGCCGGTAGCTTTGCTATCTACTATTTCACCTATGCGATGGGTGATAAAGATATGTTCGCAGTCTTCATGGGATTTGCGGGCTCTGCCGAGATCATGGGGTTGGTGCTTTTTCCACTGATCGTTAGCAAGCTATCTCGCCCTATGATCTGGCGCCTGGCTTGCATTTTCCCACTCATGAGTTATGTCATCTTGCTGCTTGCTGGCAACTTTATGCCAGAGAACACTCTACTGATCGGAATTGCAGGAGCCGCAATGAAGTTTGGCTCAGGTTTTGCCTTGGCGATGTCAACTTTGATGCTGGCCGATGTGGTTGATTACGGTGAATACAAGATGGGCATGCGCAGTGAAAGTGTCGTCTTCTCGGTGCAAACCATGCTGGTGAAAGCTGCAAGTGCATTTGCAGGCTTCCTAACAGGTATTGGCTTAACAATAGTTGGCTACGTGCCAAATACTGTGCAAAGCGAAAGCACAGTACTTGGAATGCAGGTCTTGATGCTAGGTATTCCGAGTCTGTTAATTTGTATGAGCTATCTAATTTATAAATCACGTTACAAGCTCAATGGTAAGTTTCATGATGAGGTACTGGCGGCACTGGGTCGAGCGTAAAAATATTGGCGAACGGCTTGTAAGTGATAAGTGCGTTCGTCATTTAACGTCTCGGTGACTGTCGCACTATTATCACATCCGAAGGACTATATTTTCTAGGTGTAATCACTTATGCCTTGTATTTTCCTGCGCGTTAGAATGCAAAACCAATTTAATTAAACAAATAAGGGAAAACATGAAAATTAAAAAATCAAACCTTTTCACTTTGTTCGTATTAACCATGCTACCTTTGTCTTCTCAGGCTGCTTTTGAAAATTTCAGCACTATGGGGTATGCCAAATGGGGCAATATCAGCACTAATAATGATGAGCGTAATGGAGGGAAAGGAGAGCTAGATACTGTATTACGTGCTCAAGAGGGATATGGCAACTATCGTCTTGGCAATGAGATGAACTGGTGGGAGTTAGGTTTCAAGGCTGACTTGTGGCGACAAGATGAAGCTTATTTCGACTTTACATATTATATTGGCAGTGGAGACAAGTGGGGGGATGTTGGTACGCTACAGGTTTGGTCTTCTGCCCATAATATCTTACCAAGTTTGCCGGGTGCAGTAGTCTGGGCTGGTGAACGCTTTTATCAGCGTCATGAAGTTCATATGATCGATGTCAAGTATTGGGATGTTTCTAATAAGGGTTTCGGTATTGAAAGCATTGACCTTAACGGTGCTAAACTTCATCTCGCCTATTTTACCCCGGAGAGTAATTATACTGCGTTTAGTGAGAGCGGAGATTATCATGATGAAAGCCGGTCGTTACATCACTTTGATGTTCGCCTATCCGACATAAATGTAGGGGAAGATGCAAATATAACTCTCGGCTTGAACTATGTATTCTCCCAAAATGATAATTTTGGGCAGTTTGATAACAATGGCTATACACGCCAAAATATCACTGATAGCGGTGCAATGTTGAGTATGCTATACCAGCAGAAATGGGCACTAGGTAGTAATACGCTTGCTATACAGTATGGTATCGATGGCTTGGCTGGCGGTTTGATGAGTGCTGAGGGTGCATCAGCTGTAAAATATGCGATTGGAGTTGATCATGATGGCAGTAGTTTTCGTGTTATAAACCATGGAGATCTCTTCCTTAATGACAACTGGGGTGCCCTTTACTCGGCTGCATATCAAAATCTAGATTTAGATAATGACTATGGTAGTGAGTGGTTTAGTGCGGGTATACGGCCACAATACAGCTGGAATGACGTTACAGCAACAGCTCTTGAAGTCGGCTATGAACGAGTTAAGGCACAAAATGGTGCTGGTGTGAACAGCTTCTCTAAGGTCACGCTGGCACAGATGTTCCAAGCTGGTCGCTCGGTCTGGGCACGGCCGACCCTCCGCCTATTTGCTACCTATGCCGAGCTGGATAATGAATGGAGTCGCCAAGGCGATGTATATGGTAAGCCTGTCACTTTAAGTAGTGGTAACGCTGGTAGTGAAAGCGAAGCGACATTCGGCTTTAATGTAGAGGTATGGTGGTAATAGATTACCCAGATCACTGCTAGAATCAGATGCAAAAAATTATAAGGTAAGCTCAGACTCTTAATTTAAGTCTGTCACAAATATTTTAGTCTCAACCTTTGGGGCTCATGAGTAAGGGAGGCATTTAGCCTCCCTCTTTTTATTGCATACAGTCAGGGCGGTTTGACGGTAAGGCTATTCAGTTTGTTTGTCGCGCTCAAATACACCATCACTGCTCCTACCTAACCGTTGTATTTTCGCAGACTGATTTTCACCCAGTAACTGCTTGAACAGATACATGGCCGTCTCTGCCAGCGAGCGACGGTGATACCCCGATATCTTCTTCCAGTGCGCCAGCCCCTCCTTGCACATCAGCAGCACCGCCTCATTTCTCAGATGCCCCTTTTCCCATTACCTCGCGCTCTTCGAGGCAGGATACAGGCCGTAACCCTTTGTGTTCTATTAGTTGATTGCAGGCTTTGCAGTCATCCGCATTAATACGTCCCAGCATGCAAAGCAGTGGAGTGAGTAAGGTTGGCAGCACCTCGGCATCATAGACATTCTCCAATGACACTTCTGCTGCCACTATATCGTGGGTTGCCGTGTCCACCGCTAAAGAAAACTTACACCACACTCGGCGCTTTTCCGCACTGCGTTTCCTGACTTCCCACTCGCCTTCATCAAACACCTTCAGGCCCGCCAAGTCCATAACCAGGTGATGATGACCGCCCCCCTTTTTGAGGACTGCCGATAGGCCACTACCACTGTGCATGCTAATCTGACGCCGCTGGATTCGGGGACACAAAGCGGTAGGTTTCTCAACTTGAACAGAGAACCGAGTAGTCTCTGAGTCGCCTACAGAGTGAGTTTGAAAATCCCCATGAGAATCATGATCTGGCCAGCGTAAAGCTGGCTACAGCCCCGTCACCATGATGGTTGTAGTGAAACCAGTTGCTCATGGCCTCGGCATAAACCCAGAAGGTTGAGTGAGCCACGGTTAATCAAGGACTTGTTGTATTGAGGCTTGTTAGTGATGGGGTGAAACGATGTGCCCATGATGCAGTCTTGAAGAGAATGCTGATGATCAGGTCACAAAGCCCTCATTCGGATCCATTTTAACTGGATCAATTTGGACAATAACGCCATTATTTACCAGTAATACATCATAAAAAAGGCCTCGATATAACGAGGCCAAGTGAGCGTTGATATACAGCTTAAACTGAACGTTGTTGAACATACTAGAGCCGCTCAAGGCAACATTAGAACACTATCAGCCATGCCTACTCAATAGCCGCACGCATATATCCACCATTTATTTATTTTATTAAACAAAAATATTTTACTTCTTCAAGATCTCATACCTGAAATCGAAAGATAGTACTTGTCTCAACCTATATATGCATATTGCATTTCTTGCACATCACATCAACCATTATGTTTAATCACGAAAGTTAACGTAGATAAACACTCTCCATAATTACCGAGCAGCAACCTCAATTGACAGTAATGTCAGTATTAGTGAGACTTCATCACACAGTCCAACACCGAAACAAAAACCAATATTTTCAAGTAGTTATATCACCTCAGCCTATGGCTAAAAAATAATCGTTAACTTTTACTACCATTAAACGTAGAGAATTGTAAAATCATCCAACTTCGGTGATACTTTATTATGAATAGGGTTGTTATAGGAAAAAAATGCTACGATTTAACATTGTATCGGGTGACTTAACCTGGAATGACGAAAAAAAAGCAAGACTCAACCGAAGTGAGAGTCTTATTTTCGCATATCTACTCAAAAATGTTAATAACTTTTCAAGCAAGGATGACCTTCTCTCTGCCGGATGGCCAGGCAAGTTCATTTCTCCAAACTCTCTTGCTGTCGCGATAAAAAACATCCGACAAGCTTTATCAAATGCGGCACCAGATTTTAGTATTGAAACTGTTCACCGCAGAGGATACATATTACATGGTAATGCTATAGGTTTTAAAATTATTGATAATTTAGCCTTTGAAAGTCAGAGTGCCTCACAGGATGAACAGGACGAATGTCATCCTTCAACTTTGGATTCTTTGGAAAAAAATGATGATGACTTATCTATCGAGGAAAAACAAAAGGCAACCTTGTTAACGGCCAATCATTTACCTGTAACAAGGAAGCTTTATATAAGAGCCAAAGGTCTTTTATTTTTCGTTTACATTATCCTCATACTCTATTTTTCATTTGTATTTTTCACATACACGGGGGATTTATATTGCTATCAATTAAATTCTTCAACTCGAGCATGTGGTGTATTTTATCTAAATGAAAAACAGCAAAACTCATTGAAACATCTCTTAAAAGATGAAAAAGGTGATTTTTTTTATGGACATGAAAATTATTCACACGACCTTAAAATATATAAAAGTAATTAGCATAGTTATGTTTAGTTTCTATGCCCTCACTCCATTTATTAATGGCCTCGGCTGTGACTTCAAAACAGAAGCTCGCTATGACCAAATCACATATCTTAATTCATGCAAATTTGGTCAAGTTAAATCCCTTGGATGGAATAAGAAAACCGGCGAGAAAATATACTACAGTGGAATACTCGCAAAAAAAAATAATGACATTATATTCTTCGTTTTGGAATCTAAAGAGTTAAGCAAACCAACACTTTTAAATGAAAATGACATGGTAAATATCAGCATTTCTGACGCTTCAATTTTTTCGGCAAAACAAATTCATACAAAGGAATATGACTTAGTCATGGTCAGAAATCCCTCATTTTTTATTTACAAGGCAAATACTGTTGGTAAACTAGGGTTCTGGTGATATTTATGGCTATGTCCCAATTACGTGTTGCATGGGGTACCCCAGTGCCTCATGCAAACACGCTTTGATATTCACACTCTCCCCGTAACGCTCCAGCATCCTTC
Organism: Aeromonas sp. PI_26; assembly: GCF_027854445.1. NCBI lineage: Bacteria > Pseudomonadati > Pseudomonadota > Gammaproteobacteria > Aeromonadales > Aeromonadaceae > Aeromonas > Aeromonas sp. PI_26. The sequence continues at coordinate 21,033 of NZ_JAJNOE010000029.1, read as the reverse complement.
GCCAACCCAGGTAGTTCTTCAGGTAGTGCGTCGCAACACCATGGAAACGTACCATCCACTCTTTCAACCGATGGTGATACCCGTTCACGTGCTGAATGTGATACGCGCCAGCCACTCGCTCACCCTGACGATTACGCACCACTTGATGCGTCACGCCCTGCACTTTGCTGAAGCTGGCATACACACCCGCGCCATCGCTACACAGCACAGCATCCTTGGAAACAAGGGGCTTCAACACCGCGATGACCGTCTCAGCATTCATTTGCTCCAGCTGGAAATCCGCATGGTGGCCAGCACGGTCTTGCACCACCATCACCGGGATGTAATCCGGCCCGGTTCCCCGGGTTCGTCCTTTACCACCACGATGCCGCGGCGGACGCGGCAGTCCCCGTTGCCCCTTGAACGATTCCAGGAAGAAGGTCTCATCCACCTCAACGATGCCCTCTTCCCGTGTGGCTTGATGGCCTGCCATGGCACGCAAGAAGCGGTGACGCCAGAGGAAGGCAGTGTTTTTGCTGACCCCGCAACGGATAGCTGCCTTACGGACAGTCAGTCCTTCGATGAGGGCTTGCGCGTACTCTTCCCAGCACTGGGCTTTACGTAATCTGGCCAAGGGTGTCTTGGTCAGCACGGTACTGGTGCGTTGACATTGTTTGCAGCGATAGCGGCGCAGTCCCCTGCTCCAGCCCCAGGGGGCGAGCTGAGCAGTATCGGCCTGACAATGAGGGCAACCGCCGCACGCAGGTAACTGGGTATTGAGCGAAGTAATGGCATGGGGAGCAGCAAGCTCCTGTTGGGCAACACGGCGCTGGCGCAGGGTTAACCGGGGAAAGAGGGATAAGAGGTGTTGAAAGGCTGGGGTATCCATGATGGTAGCCCTCAAGGTGATGGCCTACTTCAAGATTAGCCTCTCAACACGTAATTGGGACAGAGCCATATTTATACCGTTCTGATTACCACTTAATGAAGCACCCCAAATGGGTACTGTGCAGTGTCCACTTTTTTATTTTAATATCATTTCAAATTCATTATTCAACTTGCTGACGGGATGGCGTTTTTCTCCCCCCTAGCGTGAGTATTGTAGCCCTCTAAGTCTAGAGGCATCGACTCTACCGATTTATGACATTTTTTTCTATAACTAGGATCAGCCCATATCTTGAGGTTCGATGCAGACTATCCAGAGAGCGGTGCTCTACAGACGTAACTGGTTTTCATGTTTGGATAGCAAGTCGTTACACCATACATATCAGCCCACATCCGCACAGCGCGGGCTCCTGCGCTACCTGCAACAAGGCCTGGTGAGACAGTAATCGATGATAGCTTGTTTAATCTCAGGATCGACAAGCTTGGGATAAGCCTTTCTATTACTGGGCTGCTTGTCGAACAAAACCTCGACTCATAGATCAGACAGTTGTGACAGAATTAGATGAAATACGTCTATGGAGATGATATTCACCTCACCGTCGCCCACAAAAGGGAGAGATCATACGGCTGCAAACAGGATAACAAAGCGGAACCTCGACCGTATTCTCTGGAATCACCGTATAACCACCAAATTCATACGAACTGTTTCTGCAACTGGAGAGGATTGAACACCTTGCTGGATGAACACTTCCATATCAAGAGGAGAACGACCTGCTGTGAGTCGGTGGAGTAGCTGGAGACTAACCCGGATAACTAGCTTGAACACGACAACACCCAGCGGCCACATCAAGGCAGGATGATGGAGGGTCAAACACCCTACAGCATGTTCAAGAAGGGTCTGAAATTGATACCGAAGGAAGTGCGCACTAAAGTAGCGTAAACAAGACACCGGTTTGAGGCCGGTGTCAGGTGATAACTAGATCTGTACAGATAGTAGCGCTATCTAGTATCTAACTTTAGCTACATGTCAATCTCTATTTTTGACTATTTTATTGTTGCCTAAGTCATGTTGTTTTTAATTCAAATAAATATAAGGGCCCTTAGTGTTTTTTATTGAAACGACATTATCATTTTGACTCTTTTCTACCGATAAGTAAGATAGCACCTGTAATTTTTTTAAAGGCTTTGAAAAATAGAATCCTTGAATATATCTCATGCCAAGCGCTTTTAGTATTTCTAACTCAGCATTAGTCTCAACTCCCTCAGCAATAATCATTATACCAGTTGCTGATGCATAACTGATTATTGATGATAGAAGACGCTGTGTTGATTGAAATTCATGAATCTCACGTACTAGTTTACGGTCAATTTTAATTGCATCAAATGTACCTATACTCAAAGTTGAGAAAAATGCATATCCAGTACCAAAATCATCTAGGTAAATTCTGATACCTAATGCCTTTATTCTTCCAACAACATCAATAAATAGCTCCTGATCAAGAATAGGCACAGACTCTGTCACTTCAATATTAATGGAGTATGGCGAAAGTCCATTATCATGAATAATCTCCGCCAGAAAACTTTCGATCATATCACCATTAAATATCAACTGTGATGGTGATATATTAACGGTAACAGGTATATTCGTGGTACGAATAATATCCAACGCGCTTATAACCATCATTTCAAAAATCTCATTCATATAACCATATTCTTCAGCCCAATTTATTATATCGATAGTCCCGATAGTTGGATGTCTTAGAAGTGCCTCAAAAGATGTAACTTTACCGTTTTCTATATCATGCATCGGTTGAAATACTGCGTAACTATTTTTCAGAATATCTTCAACATTAAAAGTTCTGCTCCAAGATATTTTCTCATGTTTCTTTCTATGATCCATGTGCCTTTCAAAACAAACAGGAGATTTAGCCTTGGTTCGTTTAGCTACAAACATAGCGATATCAGCCTTATCTAAAATAAAATCAAGCACAGTCTCCTGGTTTGGATAAAAGCAAACGCCTATAGATATTCCAATAGAAAGCTCTACGCCGCTGACAATCACTGGGTTTTTTACTTTATCAATAATGTTTTGGCATAGATCCAATGTGTAAGATTTATCTCCAGTAATAATGAAGCCAAACTCATCACCACCTAATCTCGCGACTACAGGATTTTGACCAAGTGCAGCTCTGATTCTTGTTGCTACAATTCGTAATACAAGGTCTCCAGATGAATGCCCCATTACGTCATTGATTTCTTTAAATTTATCTAAGTCAGCATATGCAACCAAGCAATCTTTTTTACACAGAACATTTTCTTTTAGTGCATTGATTAAACCTTCACGATTTAAGACTCCAGTTAATGGGTCCATTAAACGGCTTTTTTCTAGAGCCTCAAGGTTATCTTGCAATTCATTGATGAATTCAATCTCTTTCCTCCGCATAATTAAAATTATGCTAGTACTCACACAAATGCCATAAAATAGAATAAAGTCATACAATGAAAGTGAGAGAGCTACATTTACTGCTGCAAAGAGAGCGGAGACAAGTGAAACAATCATTATCTTTAAATATATGCTTGTTCGAATGAACAAAAAGATAAATGATGCCATTAAAATAAGAGCAAATGTCTCTTTAGATAGATCATGAAAATGTATATTCACGATGTAAAAAACCATAGATGACAGTAACACTAATAAACTAAACTGAAAAAGCTTAGTATTCTTATCATTTGGTATCAACATGTCGGATAAAAACAAGTATGATGTAAAAAATGTAAAGGCCATGAGATTTGCTGAAAATAGCTGATATACCAATACTAATGACGCGCTAGGAAATATTACAATAGAAAAACTAGCGATCAACGTACATATAGCACCACCGACATGCAATACAACATACGATATAACATAATTTTTATTACCCTCAAAGAAATGAAGCTGCCAAAACTTTAATAAATAAAAAAAACCGAATATAAATATCGTATTATTTACTGCATACATAATAATTGATGTGCCATATGTGCCCATTCCAACGGGATAGTTTTGGCTAGAAAAATATAATAAGTTGAATCCAATTATCGTCATGAACAACAAAGAAATAATAATTTTTTTAGGGATGCAATTTGAAAATGCCCATAGAAAAAATACCATGTATGCATTGGGAGCCCAAGTTATACTATATTCTGAATGATGGTGCCCATCAGTTGCAAGATGGTGGAATACTCCTTGATAGATAATGTTACATAATCCTATTGAAACTACAGACAACAGTATATAAACTTTTTTGACATGATTCATGGTGTGACCTTAGTATAAATGCTTTCAGTGTCTTTCACCAAGAGAACTGGAGATAGATACTCCCCCATCAAGGCATAATATGGCGCTCTACAAGCTACATCTAGCTCGGTTTTGCTTTGTATTCTATCTAGAATTAAATTAAGACTATATTTTTCTTTTACATAGAAGCAAGTGTCCATAAAATGATTAATCTCAGCAACATTCGCAGGTGGTGGACCCAACCTGAAATATTTAAAAACTTCATAAGGGATTTTTAAGTCCCTTGGTAAGCAATTTTTCCAATCATATCCCCCCATACAAACCATATGGCCACTATCCACAATACGATATAGGTTTCTATATACTTCATCATATATAGTGTCTTGTGGTAAGCTTGGCATATTTATATCTAAGATTATTTCTATTCTCTGTGACTTTAGTTCGTCAAAAATACTCAATAGCAAACAAATAACGGAAGGAATAATTCTCGCTTCAATTTTAAAAAAAATAGCACTTGGTCGCCTTCCTACGCAATGAAATGCGCGGCAACAATCAACCAAAAGATGTAGTTGTACTTTTGTAATCACCTCCAAAATCTGAATGCTACATGAGTGATAAAAATGTTTAGCTTCAATATATTGAGGTCTAAAGTACAAGCAAGCATTCTTTTTCCTTGGATCTATACAAAAGATATCTTGCATATGTAGTGTTGTATAACTGTTCCACCATTCTATGGTCTGACTTCCATCGAAAAAATCTGCATTGTTATCCATTAGCACTCGATCCTATGCAACCTTGTGATTATTCGTTATTTGATATTACTTTTACTATTAAATACACATATCTACATTACAAGGTCATTAATATTCTTTTCATCTTCCAATTTAAAACCAGACTTACTTGGATTAAATATATAACCCGCGCCTGATATATTTGTAAGGCACGCACAATCTTCATCCGCTTTCTTTATAACCTTACGAATGTTAGATAGAGAAACAGCAACTGTGTTATCACACACAATTCTATTTAACCAAACATTTTCTAGTATTTCATCTTTGGAGATCAGGCGGCCAATGTTCTTAATTAAATAATTAAGAACATCCCTATCCTTTTTACCTAATCTTGAGTACATCAAGTTTCCATTTGAAAGTTTATATTCAACAATTCCCGATTCAAGATCAAATGATACATCCCTAGACTTATTCACCATCTTCTTATACATAGAACTACCTCCGACAGGCTAAATTTTGTTTATTTGACCTTTATTAATCATTTCATATCTATAATCTAATTTTTTTCACCTAATGTATTGATAGTAAAATAATAAAATCGTAAAACATAAAGACTATAAAAATCATGTAGTTAGAGCGCTACAACGCACAAAAAGTGCGAATCACAACTTTTTCATAAGTTACTATTAATAACACACACACAAAACATGCATTGCCATTGCACGTTTCATGGTGTCGTCGACACACTCGCTATAATTTATATGTGGAATAAGTGATAAAATCGCTGACAGCAAAACATCGCTCTCTGATATCCTTATGAATGAGCATCATAGGAGACGCGAATCTAAAATATTTGGGTGAGGTATTGTATTATGTTGCTAAAACCAAACATGCTTATAGTAATAAAAACTAATTATCCTGCTTTAACGCGTCTGCTACTACATGATAAATAATCCTCCATGAATTTATATCATCCCTTCCCATTAGAGCTTATCATCCATCCACCTCAGTCAAACAGGAAATAAAAAATGACGCACTAGAAAATCCTCTGTACCACATGTGCCCATAAGTTATTCAACCACAACAACATGAAAATAATAAATTCAAGACACTTTATTATTGAACCAGTTTTGATTAGTTCGCCCCCCCCCATTTGCGGTTGAAAAAATCAATTCTAAGCCACGCAACATTTCGAGTTCACAGTGTCTTAATTATTATATTTTCAAGGTGCATTCCAACCATGATTTGGCACATCTTGAATATATACCTCAATCCAAAACGTTTATAAACGTCTTATTATGCCTTCTGTTAATTTAGCTCACTGGTTTTAAGATCTTGTAAGCGTTTCTAATTTTAAAATATAAAATATATGCTCTGGGTTATACTAGCTATCGGTACAGGCCTACTATATTAGATTAGACATTTCAAGACGGTTAAATGCGATTTAAAGCACATCAGCACAATAGATAAACTTGTTGGGGGCATCAGATAAACAGGCAAATGGCGTGGGCCTATATAGACTGCGAAGTATTGATTTAGATAGTCTTGAATCTCGTTACTCCGACAAATAGATAGGTAATACTTACTTGGAGAGCGATTAATTGGCTACCTTTACCTCACACTCTATGTTAAGTACACACCCATATTTTTTATCAACTCGAATGGAGCGTTGGTATCAATCCAAATGTTAATAATCCACCGTCAATAAAATACCTATTTTACAAAGGTAAGCTACTGATACAGCTTGCCTATGATGGGAGGTAAAAAGGTATGGCGATAATCATATCATCGCCATACCCCGTCAGTTCTACACCTTATAGATTTGTTCGCGGCCCTTAACGGCGTATACACACCACCTGGCTAGGCTGTGTGTCACCGAATCCACCAACGAGACCTGTGTGCATATAGACGGCGGCATGTGCACTAACAGCAAGAGGGTCGTACGTCTCACTCGTCCAATAGTCATCGAAAGAGCCACCACACTTGTTAGCCAGTGGCCATCCATGAACATGACACAAGGCATAATTCTCACCAGAAGAAGGAGATATCTCGACAAACAATGCCTGCAATTCAGCTACCGTCGGTAGACGGCGTCCGATGCTATTGCAGTAGTTGTCGGCATCCAGCCAATTCATGGTGGCCGGATCCGGCTTGAGGAATCTCGTTATCATCAATTCTGTAAAGCTGACCGTTGCCGCTTTTTGCACGGTATCGCTATTTTTCGCATATAGCGTCACCTCCACATCCTCAACCACGCTGTTGCGCAGTGACACGATCACCTCACCAACGTCATTGGTAGTGGTCGTCCATGGCGACTCGTTATCGAACGTGGCGGTGCCCTTGTCAGCACTGAACTGCACAGTGATCGGCACATTTGCCAGAACCGACCCAGCAAGGTCTTTGAATTTGGCCACTATTGTGTTCAAGGCCTTATTATTGGCGGGCTGATTATTGGTGCCCACGGCTAATCTATCGAGCACCGGGTAGAGTGCGAAGTTGGCATCACTGGTCATGCCCGTGTCACCGGAATTGGCTTCAGCCCTTGCCGTCACGGCGACCGTCTCAGCCTGGGTGTTGATGAGGGTCACTGTTGCCAGACCATTACTGTCGGTCACACTTGTCGCTGCGCCCAAGGTTGCCGTGGTGCTGCCATGCGACCATACCACGCTAGCGCCCTGCATGGGGTTCCCCTCGATATCATGCACAGTCGCAGTCAGCAGGTCAGCGCTGACGTTATCCGCAGGCTGATTGTCAGTGGTGGTCACCAGCTGGGCCACTCTCGCGGTGGCAGGGTTGGCGGCCAGAGTCACCTGCAGTGATTGAGGAAGAGTGGTCAAGGGAGCGCCATCCAGCTGTGGCGTCAGGGTGACAACGCCAGACTTGGTCCCCGTCAGGATGTACTCATAGATGCCATTGCCCCGGTCGTTTTCCATCAGGGAGATAACATCTGTATCCACACCGCTATAACCTAGCTCCACCCGATCACTGATGCCGATTACCGGTGTTTGATTGTCGTCTTTGAGGGTCAGCGTCAAAACTGCGTTATCAACCCCATCCGCCACTATGGTGGACTTGTCGACACTGAAGGTGGATTTGGCGGGGTCTGGCCGCCCCTGCACCACCGCAGAGAGCGAACTGCTTGTCTCGACCCCCTCGGACGGATCGGTCACCGCCGGATTGGTGGCCGGGATGACCGCAAAGCGAAGCTGTTTGCCACGCTCGGCATCGGTCAACAGATAGCGATCACCTCTGGCGAGTTCGATGTCACTATTATTCAGCCAGCGCAATACACTGCCCTGTTCCTCATCAGTATCCTGGTCATTAAAGGTATATGTTCCCAGCAGGGTATCCCCCACCAAGGGCGCCGCCGGGCCAGTCAGTGTCACGCCAGATGCCACTGGCGCACGCCCCTGCACCGACAGGGTGTTGGCACTTTCGGCCATTGCTCCTGTCGTTTGCCCCAGCACCAGCCACAGTGCCAGATATGACAAATAACGAGATATCACCTTCATTCAAACACTCTCCGGTTTACGACAGCACCATCACCTGCTGCAACTAGCCAGCCTCGCCATTTTTACAGGCCAAGCTGATTAAAATGGTGGGCGCCCGCGGGCGCCCTGTATTACTGATTGATGTGCCCACCTCACCTTCCCTGGCAAGGCAGGACAACCCGTTATCCATCCGATAACCATCAACCTCTTGCTGCGGGCGATGGTCCGAATATCATGCCCATCCAGCCGGGGCTGGTGATGGCTTTACTTCTTGGTGACATCAACCCGCAGCTTGCGCTTCTGATCATCCTTGCTTGGGGTGTAGGTTTCACTGACAGCCCCAGGAATGTTGATGTAGTTGCCACCTGCACCATCCTCAATTTGCCATGTGTAGTTGTAATCACTCGCCACCCCAACCCCACCGGCACTGGTAGTGACCTTGGCCCTGAGTTCGGTCGAGACAATCGGATTGCCACCAAGCGCAGCGTCAGTGGCCGCAATGACGATCTCGACGGCATCCACCTCATTGGGATCAACCACATCAACAGAACCATCGCCATCAGGAGAGCCCCCCGCCGCCGCAACTTCATTCCCCTGATAAGGGTCTGTCGTGGTTGCATCGGTTTGCGGAATCACTCCTGCTGTGATTTGGGTACCAAGATCTGCCAAAGTCAGGGTATAACTATCACCGGTTACCCCCATATCAATGCCATCGCGATACCACTTGTACTCACTCGGTGCTTGAGCATCCATATCCGGATCATCAAAACCTTGTTCTTCAATTTTGAGGCTGTCACCTACATCCACTCGACCGTTGTTGTTGACATCGACATAGTTGAATGACACTCCAGTCAACGTTGGGGGTCGCCCCTTCACAGTATCGGTTGGAGCCGATGTCAGCGCGCTGGCGCCACTGGCTACCCCCCACATTACCATTGCGATCGATACCGCGATTTTTTGCTTTCTCATCACTTGCTCTCTTCCTTTTGGCTACAAAAAATGACTTACATGGCGTCGATAAACGCCACTCCGGATGCTCACAGCGCCGCAACAATGACGCGCACCCGTTTCTTCTGATCCTCTCGCACGGGTAAATAGGTCACGCTGGTCGCCCCAGCGATATCCACAAAACGTCCAGTACCGACCCCCTCCTCGACCTGCCACTGCCAGGTCAGTCCTGCACGGCACGCGCTCGAGCCGCAGTCAGGCACGGCCGTCAGTACAGAGCCCACCTGAGGGAAGCCGTTAACCAGCCCGGTAATCGTCACTCCCATCAAGCTCGCGAGGTAATTCACACTGCTAGCCGGCCCCGTGTTGCCGCTCTTGTCGGTAGCCGTGGCGGTAATGGTGCCACTCCCCTGCACCGTCGGAGCTTCCAGGGTGTAGTTGCCATCCACGTCCGCGGTCGTGGTGCTGGTCGTGCCATCCGGCCAGGTAATGGTCACCGTGCTCTCCGGCTCTGCCTTGCCACTGACCTCCGGCTTGTTGTCGCTGTTGCGATCTGTCGCAGCCAACGTCGGGGCCCCCGGCGCCGTTGAGTCGGTGTAGTTCACGCTGGTAGCCGGCCCCGTATTGCCGTTCTTGTCGGTAGCCGTGGCGGTAATGGTGCCACTCCCCTGCACCGTCGGGGCTTCCAGGCTGTAGTTGCCATCCACGTCCGCGGTCGTTGTGCTGGTCGAGCCATCCGGCCAGGTAATGGTCACCGTGCTCTCCGGCTCTGCCTTGCCACTGACTTCCGGCTTGTCGTCACCATTGCTGTCGGTCGCGGTCAACGTCGGGGCCCCCGGCACCTTTGCGTCATCAATAAACTCAAACTCCATGCTGTCATTCGCCACATGGCCACTGGGGAAGGTGACCTCGACATCCAGGCGATAACGAGTGCCGGGGTTGGGTTGCCCGGGAGCAACCAGCTCACGCCCCCTCAGTACTTGTGCAGGCCCCTGAAATGTCAGGCGATAGCGGTACTGATAACCATCGCGGTCCGCTTCAACATCCCCCTCAATACTCTCAATCGGGATCGCATTGCGTGCTTTGGAGGGCTTCTGACGGGGGTCAACAACCCCCCAATCAACTTGGTAGTGAGCACCGGGGCGAAGTTGAACAAAGTGTTCTGCCAACTGGATAGCTGGTTGCAGCCCTGAGTCTTCCGAAACGGCAACAACCCCTTCCGCAATGGCTTCATGGCCATCGATGTCGGTGACGATGGCAACGATCGGATATTGATTGGATTGACCAATGCGATAGATGGGTAAGGTTGGAAGTGTGAGGGAACGTTTGTCCTGCCCAACCGTATCGGCAGGGCCAAGTCCACTGAGCCCCAGGATCTCGCCAAACCACTGGATGGAGGCTATCTGGCGGGAATGCTGAATGTTGAGCGTCAAGGTCAGGGCTTGCCCCTCTCCCGCAGAATATTGGTCGTTGAGAGAGGCCTTGAGGAGTACCTTGTCGCGATACTCAAGTACCATGTCATTGTTACGCTCAACCAGATCGTGGCGCATACCCGCCAGCGACTTGTCGACACGGGACGGATTCAACATGTCCGAGAGTGTTGCCCCCAGCTTCCACTCCAGCCCCAGCGTAAAACGGGTGTCATGTTGCCTGCCGCTCGCTTCAACTTGCTCGACATCCATCTTGAGTAACGGGAAGGGGTTATAGTGCAGACCGGCAGTGATGGCATGCGGATCGCGCTCAAGCTGATCTGCGCCCAGCAAGTCAACCCGCTCCCCCAAATACTGCTCGGCAGTGAGCGATGCGCTCCATTGCGGATAGGCCGGCAGATAGGCCTCAAGACGCACATCCATACCGCGTGCTGCGCGCTCTTCCATACCCTCAAACCGTGGGGAGTCATGCCAACTGCTCAGTGGGGTATAGAAGTTGGCGCCCAACTTGAGATGATCACGCCAGGCTTCGGCCCCGACTCCCGTACGCCAGTGTCGATTGGTCAGGTCATAATCAGCAAACAGGTTGTAGCCCAGCATCCAGCTGTCGAGGAAATGACGCTGGCCCACCCCTAAGTTAGCGATGGTACGCGCCTGCCCATTTCGGCGTAGACCAAACTGGGTAAACAGCAGGGTCTGCTGCTCTTCCGCAAGCGGCAACAAGAGATCAGCCTCGGCAGTGACCATATTGAAATCGTCATCCAGCGTCACCCGGGTTCTGGCTGTACCCACCGCCCCCAGCAAGGATGCTGCATAGGCATTGGCCTCCTCTTCAAAATGGGTGACCAGTTGTTGACGCCAATACTGCTTCTCTTGTTCTGGCCCATGATGCGGTGCAGTCGCATCCTGTGTAACGCTCTGCGCGGAAGGCGGTAGATGCCGCAGACTTCGTTTAAACCCCTTAACCAATTCACTGTGGTTTTCCTGATATACCGACATATCTGACTCGGCAGGCGAAAACAGCTGTCCCAAGCGGGCAGCCTGCTCGGCAACCTTCTGCTCGACATCGACAGGGGTTGGCGTAGGCGCCGTCAAATGCAGTGGATTGGCGCCTGACAGCGCAGGTAAAACGGATGGTCTCGGTAAATTGATAATGTCACCTACCGGCAAATGAGGACCGTTTAGTGTCAAGTTGCCATTTAATGCCAGCAGTTGGTGAGGGGTTGTGCCAAACTGACGTGAGACAGAACCAAGCGTATCTCCCTTTGCGATCTGATAGCGGATAAGTTCAGGTTGCTCAGCAGCGGGCTTAGAGAGTTGCCCAGCTGCATAAGCCACGGGAAATAGTACCTGCTGTCCTAAAAAGAGATAAGCCCACATAAACTGATGGACCTTGCTTGGTGTGAAATTCATAAATAGTTCCTAGGGTATGCCTTTATCGATGGGACTATACAAGGAACAAGTGAAACCGAAGAAGTTAATTAAGCAATAATAAACAAATAATAAACCAATTAAAAATTATCAGGCAAACATACCCTAATGTATTTAAAGTAAATATTGCCTATTCCACTTAAGCATTACCTTTATTTTCATACTATCAATCCACACCGCCACTTTGTTTTATTTTTTTATTATTGAATCATGCAATCTATATCACAAAACACTTAGAACCAGATTCAGTGAAAATTAAGATTCATATTTTCATGAATAGTTATCAATTAGATGAAGTGTTTACTTCACCGACTTCTTTAAGCAATAACTGCCAACTAAAAAACTTGACTAACAGTTATTATTAAATAAGAACCACAAGGCAACGTCAGCAGAGCTGCTTTATCAGCATTCTCATATGAGGCATAAATGATGTCATTATTCAGCTATATGCAAGAGAGTATCCTTGGCACATTAAACTTGCACTCTTGTGCAAACAACAGCGCCGGGTTGTAACCCGGCGCTTCGTTATAATAGTCCTGTAGACTTAACTTAATATAAGGTACAGCCCCAGCGGTATCGGTGTCCAAGTAGCTGATACTCGGGACGCACGCTCTGGCTCCAGGAGTCATCCCCGCCCACCCCCATATGGGCGCCATCGAGACAGACCCACAGCCCTGCTTCGGCCACCAGATCGCTCTGGTGACGGGCGGCCGCCAACTGCTGCTGACTGAAGCGGCTAGTACTGAAATGGAAGCTGCCGTTCACCGTCGTGCTGCCCAGCTGCAACTGGCGGGTATCACAGCGCAAGCCGTTGTCGCTCGGGAAGATGTAAGGGGTATGCATGGCCTCCAGCGGCAGGCTCCAGCGCCCCAGATCGGCGCCCAGCAGGCGATCCGGATAGTTCTCGTGCGGCCCACGCCCCAGCCATTCGGCTCGCGCTGGCACCTCGGCCAGATGGAGCAGCAGACCGATCCGCGGCAGCGAAGGCAGCACTTGCGCCAGCTCGGTCTCTATCTCCAAGCTCATGGCGCCATCGTCGGTAAAGCGGTGATGCCAGTGACTCACCAGCAGCAGCTCATCGTGGTGGAAGTAGCCATGACTCACCCGGATATCCCCTCCGGCGACCGCGATCCCTAAGCAGCGGTGTTGCCACTGACCGAGACCACAGCCCTGCCAGCGGGCAATCCAGGAGTTGGGGTCGGCGTGATCCGCTTCGCTGGTGCCGATGTCGTTGTCGAGCGGCGCCCGGTAGAAGTGATCCATGATCGGCGCCAACAACTGCTCCTGCCCCGATTTTTGCCAACTGGTGATGCGGCCGCTCAGCTTGTCGAGCCACCACTGGCTGTTTGCGGCAGTGATCCGCCAGCCATCCGACTGCTCGCTCAGGGTGGCGGCAACGGCGGGAGCAGGCAGAGCAAGGGGGGTCGGCAGGGTGAACTGCTGACGGGCGACCTTGTGATCCGCCTGCGACCAGAGGGTGGCCTGCGGCTGAACGATGGCCAGATCGAGCCAGGCCAGTGAGCCTGCCGCAAAGGGGGGCAGCCTCTCGCTCAGGGTCAACTCGACCACTCCCTGTGGCGCCAGCTCAAGGGAGATCTCCCCCTGCTGCTGCACATGGCCGTTCTCACACAGCTGCCAGCAAAGCCGCTCGTTGTCGGTTTCCCGAAACAGGTATTCGCTCTCGATCCGCACCCGCAGCGGGGTGTGCTCAAGCAGAGTGAAGCGGAACGGCTGCTGGGCACGTTTTGCCTCGAACAGGGTGGGATGGGGGGTGCGATCCGGGAACAGCAGGCCGTTGCAGCAGAACTGACGATCGTTTTGCACATCACCAAAATCGCCGCCATAGCCCCAGTAGTGGCGACCATCGGCGGTGTATTTGTCGAGCCCCTGATCGACCCAATCCCAGACAAACCCGCCTTGCAGGCGTGGATGATCGCGAAACGCCTGCCAGTAGTGGGCGTAGCCCCCCAGACTGTTGCCCATGGCGTGGGCGTACTCGCAGAGGATCAGCGGCCGGGTCTCTTCCGGCAGGCCGATCCACTTGGCCAACGCCCACTTGGGCACCGCCGGGAAGGGTTGATCCTGATGGGTTCTGGCATACATGGGGCAGATGATGTCGGTCGCCGGGGTATCGGCCCCGCCCCCCTCATACTGCACCGGACGGCTCGGGTCGCTGCGCTTGATCCAGCCATACATGGCATCGTGGGCCGGGCCGTAACCCGACTCGTTGCCCAGCGACCAGATGATGATCGAGGGGTGGTTGAAATCCCGTGCCACCATCCGGGTGGCCCGCTCCAGAAAGGCGTTGCTCCAGGCGGGATCCCGCGCCAACCGCCCCATCGGGGTCATGCCATGGGTCTCCAGATTCGCCTCGTCCACCACATAGAGACCGAGCCGATCGCAGAGGCGATAGAAGTCGGGGTGGTTGGGATAGTGGGAGCAACGCACCGCATTGAAGTTGTGCCGCTTCATCAGCAGCAGATCCCGCTCCATGGTGGCGCGATCAATGGCATAACCCTTAGCAGGGTGATGCTCATGACGGTTGGCACCGCGAATAAGCAGCGGCTGACCGTTGACTCGCAGCAGGCCGCCACGGATCTCCACCACCCGAAAGCCCACATCGCACGCCTCACTCTCGATGGCCTGGCCCTGCTCGTCCAGCAGGGTCAGGGTAAGGCGATAGAGATGGGGCGTCTCGGCGCTCCACTTGCGCGGTGCAGCCACATCGAGCCACAGCTCGGCGCGATCGTCGTAAGCCCCTTTTTCATCAATGGCTTGGGTGCCGATCGGCTGGCGCAGGGTCGCAACCCGCTCGCCGCCGTCATAGAGATTGACCTCCACCGACAGACCGGCCCCATTAGCCACCTGCAGGGCAATCTTGAGACGGCCATTTCGATAGCAGGCATCCAGCTCGGGGGTCACCCGCATATCCATCAGATGACGGGACGGTTTGTGCAGCAGGCTGACGGAGCGGAAGATCCCCGACAGCCACCACATATCCTGATCTTCCAGATAGGAGCCGTCGGACCAGCGCAGCACCAGCACCGCCAGCCGGTTGCGACCGCTCTGCAGATATGGGGTCAGATCGAATTCGGCGGGCAGGCGGCTGTCCTGGGAGTAACCGACCCAGCGGCCGTTGCAGAACAGGTGGAAGGCACTGCTCACCCCGTCGAAGATGATCCGGCTCTGTCCGCTTACCAGCCAGTCGGCGGGCAGTTCGAACTCGCGGGAGTAGCAGCCAGTAGGATTCTCTGCTGGCACTCGCGGTGGATCGCAAGGAAAGGGGTACTTGATATTGGTGTAGATGGGGCCATCAGTGAGCGGCCGCGCAGCCGGATAGGCGGCATCCAGCTGCCAGTTGCCCGGCACGGTAATGGGAGTGGCATCAACCAGATCCTGCGCCAGCCAGCTCTCGGGCACCAATTCGGGAGCAGCAAAGAAGGAGAAACGCCACTCGCCATCGAGCAAGAGACGGGAGGAAGAGGCCAGATAATCCTTGGCATCCGCTTCGCTGCGCCAGCTGAACATGGGGGTATGAGCAGGTAAACGATTAACACTGGTCACAGCCTGTGTTTGCCAATCGGCACGACAAATGATTTTTTGTAACGTCATACTGTTATTCATCTTTTATAACCTTTTTCAAATCTCTGATTACAAAACAGTCGGTTAGTAACTGGCGGCTTTTTTTGAAAGCATCGATCTACCCTTTAACAGCCCAAGTGGTCCCATTCCTGAGAGGGTAAAAATAGAAATAAAGGTGAAAGTTGCGGCAATAATGCCCAATACCAAATAGGTTTCACGAAAGCCCATCACCTCATACATAGATCCAGCCCACACAGACATAAACATGGTTGCTAGCTGCTTGAAGAACTGATAGCCAATCAACCAGATAGTCGCACTAAAGCGAACATCAAATTCACTAGTGATGTACTTGAATGTGCCGACCAACAGGAATGGAACTTCCAACATATGCAGAGTTTTCAGCAAAATGACATGGCCAACCGTCTCGGCGAATGAGGAGCCGATGATTCGAATAGACATGATGGTTCCAGCAATTAGTAGGGCATTTTTTCCGCCAATTCGATTCACAATCAGTGGGGCAAAAAACATGATGCTGGCGTTAAGTAACTCCCCCATAGTGGTGACATAACCAAAGTAACGAGTACCTTCTTCTTTTGTATCAAAGAATGCGGTAAAAAAGTTTGCAAATTGTTGATCAAATACGTCATACGTACATGCCACACCGATTACATAGAGGGTGAAAAACCAGAATTTTGCTTGTTTCAGCAACCCCATTGCCAGTTTTACGCTAAACCCTTTCTGATTGGCGCCAATACTATCTAATACCTCACTGGTGCTACCACGACCAGGATTTATAAAATAAAATAGAACCGCCATTACAACAGCAAAAGCAGACCCCATCCAGAAAACAAACTCATTGTTAATGGTAAACATGATACCTACGATAGAGGCACAGAGAGCCCAGCCTATTGCGCCAAACATCCTTGCGCGGCCAAACTCGAACTGACTGGAGCGACTCACCTTCTCAACATAAGCCTCGATGGCTGGAGCCCCGCCAGCAAATACAAAACCTATGTACATGCCCCCTACGATAGAACCGAGATAGATGTTCAATTTCAGCAATGGTGCCAATACATAAAGAAAGAAGGGAGCGAAGAAGACCAGCAATCCGATGATTATCCAGAGCAAATGCTTTTTCAGCCCTAGCTTGTCAGAAATCAACCCAAACACGGGCTGAAATAGAAGTGCAAATAAAGAAATTGTACCGAAAACAATTCCAGTTTCAGCCTTGTTGATGCCATTTACATCATGTAACCAAATTGGAAAAAAAGGAAAGTAAGCTCCCATTATAAAGAAGTAAAGGAAGAATATGGCGCCAAACATTACCAAATTTTTGTTCAATCCGAACAGTCTTTCAATGCTCATCAAGTATCCACCCATTTCACATAACAAGCCGACCATTTGAGCGAACCATCAAGATCCACTCCCATGACTGCAAGAGTACGCACTTATGATGGAGCGTAATGTGACGAGAGATACAATTTGTGTAATCGGTTACACTGCGGAGAGGGCTCGAATAGAAAATAAGTGATCCAAATCACACTTAAACTAATAAAAATCTACTTTTTTCATAAAAAAGCAGGAAAACGATACCACAAAGTAAACTCATTAACGTAAGCAATGACTAGATAGCGCTCGCACCATGCTCACTCTAATTGGCAATAAAGGAACTATGTTTAACCTGATTTTGGTACATAGCAGGTACCGAGATGAGCTAGGCGTACGCTAGACACTATGTGATAGCGGGCTAGTTATTCGCACACAAAATGATTGACTTATGCCGCGGGGAGAACTAACAAGTTGTCATTCCGACACAGGACGAGCAACTGACTGACGGTTTATTAGAAGTGGTGTGTATATATGAGAGTGCTCGGGTGAAGACTCCCCACGAATCAAGGCAAGTGATAACTTTGCAGCCTGAGCCGCCATCAACTCAATAGGGTAACGCATAGTCGTTAGTTTAGGACGCAAATATCGAGCATAGATAATGTCATCAAAGCCTATCACGGACACTTCTTCTGGAACTTTGACTCCATTATCAGCCAGTACAGAGAGTGCGCCTGCCGCCATAGCATCATTGTAGGTTACTATAGCTGTAAGCTTTGCTCCTTTGGCGAGTAAGTTCAACGTCGCCTGCTCCCCCCCTTCTTCATTTGGTTGGGCAAATTCAATCAACTCATCACTTGGCGCAATCCCTGCGCATATCAATGCATCCCGATAACCATTCAAGCGTGACTCGGCATCCTCGATAGGTCGATTTGAACCCAGATAAGCAATTTTGACATGTCCCTGCGACAATACATGCCGAGTGGCTAACGTGGTTCCTTGCTGGTTATTCAATGCAATACAACGCGCCTGAAGAGCTGGAATGTAACGATTAATCAATACCAAACCAGGAATGCGCTCAGCATATTGCAGCAATTCGTCATCAGATAATGCTTTGCTATGTACAACAAGCCCTTCACAACGGCGAGCAATCAACAACTCTATTGCTTCCCGTTCTGCATCTGCTGTATGTCGTCCATTTCCCATCAACAAATGCAGCCCCTGCTCCGTAGTAACAGTGCCTACACCTTTCACCAATGCCCCAAAGAAGGGATCCGCCACGTCTCCAACAACAACACCAAAGGTATCACAACACTGGTTAGCCAGGGCTCTGGCATTTGCATTGGGAGTGTAACCAAGCTCAGTCATTGCTCTCTGCACTGCGACCCGGGACGCAGCACTGGCTTTTGGCGAATTGTTCATCACTCGTGAGACCGTTGCCACCGATACGTTGGCTAACCGAGCGACGTCCTTGATGGTACTCATACTGTTTTCACTCATTTTCACATTATCATTAAACATCATTATACCCTTGAAAGTAATTGAAAAAAATAGAGAAAAATAATCTTGCAATGTAGTCTCATATCAAATTAGTGTAACCGCTTACACTAATTTGTAGATGAGCTCACAGTTTACGTCGAGACCTCTCGTTTAGACTGTTGCCAATGTTTTTATATGGAGAGCAAGATGAATGTTCTAGTCACCGGTGGTTGCGGATATATCGGCAGCCACACCTGTCTGGCCCTGCAAGCGGCAGGCATGAATCCCGTGGTTGTCGACAACCTCGGCAACAGCAAACGCAGCGTGCTGGCACGAGTCGCCGCCATCAGCGGCCAGCAACCCGTGTTCTATCAAGGGGATATTCGCGATGCGGCCCTGCTTGACCAGATCTTTGCCGAGCAGAAGATCGACGCAGTGATCCACTTTGCCGCCCTCAAAGCGGTCGGTGAATCGACCCGTATTCCACTGGATTACTACGAGAACAACCTCGGCGGCACCCTCACCCTGCTGCAGGCGATGAAGCGGGCCGGGGTGCACAATCTGGTGTTCAGCTCCTCTGCGACCGTCTACGGCGATCCGGCCAGCCTGCCAATCCGCGAGGATTTCCCCCGCAGCGCTACCAACCCCTACGGGCGATCCAAGCTGATCATCGAGGAGATCCTCGAAGATCTGCAGTTGGCCGAGCCGCACTGGAGCATGACCCTGCTGCGCTATTTCAATCCGGTCGGCGCCCATGAATCGGGCACCATGGGGGAAGACCCGCAGGGCATCCCCAACAATT
Organism: Aeromonas sp. PI_26; assembly: GCF_027854445.1. NCBI lineage: Bacteria > Pseudomonadati > Pseudomonadota > Gammaproteobacteria > Aeromonadales > Aeromonadaceae > Aeromonas > Aeromonas sp. PI_26. The sequence goes on along the minus strand of NZ_JAJNOE010000029.1, from coordinate 1,672 downwards.
TGATGCCCTATATCACCCAGGTCGCCATCGGCCGTCGCGACTGCTTGTCTGTCTTTGGAAACGATTACCCCACCCAGGACGGCACAGGTGTGCGCGACTACATCCACGTGATGGATCTCGCCGAGGGGCACGTCAAGGCGCTGCAGCACTGCGCCGACAAGGGTGGCGTGCACACCTACAACCTGGGCACAGGTCAGGGCCAGAGCGTGTTGCAGCTGGTCGCCGCTTTCTCTGTCGCCTGTGGCAAGCCGCTGCCATTTCGCATCGAACCGCGCCGCCCTGGCGACATCGCCGCCTGCTGGGCCGATCCGGCCAAGGCCGAGCGCGAGCTGGGCTGGCAGGCGACCCGCAACATCGACGCCATGTGCGCCGACAGCTGGCGCTGGCAATCCGCCAATCCGAACGGTTACGAGGAGTAGGCCTGCCTGCTCCCCGTGAATAAACGACTTTAATTTTCCATATCTTATTCAGGAGAGATGATGTTCAACCCCGTCGATCATCCCCATCGCCGCTTCAACCCGCTGACCGGCCAGTATGTGCTGGTCTCCCCCCACCGGGCCAAACGCCCCTGGCAGGGACAGGTGGAGAAAGTGAGTCAGGCCCCCAAACAGGCCCACGATCCCGACTGCTTCCTCTGCGCGGGCAACACCCGGGTCACTGGCGACATCAACCCCGACTACAAGGGCACCTTCGTCTTTACCAACGACTTCGCCGCCCTGATGCAGGATACCCCGGCCGCCGATAGCGCCAGCAATCCCCTGCTGAAACTGGAGGCCGCCCGCGGCACCAGCCGGGTGATCTGCTTCTCGCCGGATCACGGCAAGACCCTGCCCGAGCTGCCGCTGCCCGCCATCGAAGGGGTGATCACCACCTGGATGGATCAGGTCGCCGAGCTGTCGGCCCAGTGGGAATGGGTGCAGGTCTTTGAAAACAAAGGGGCCGTCATGGGCTGCTCCAACCCTCACCCCCACGGCCAGATCTGGGGCAGCGACTTCCTGCCCAACGAGATCGCCCGCGAAGAGCAGCACCAGCGTGACTGGCTGGCCGAGCATGGCCGCCCCATGCTGCTGGAGTATGTGGAGCGGGAGTTGGCGGATCGCTCGCGCATCGTGGTGGAGACCGAGCACTGGCTTGCCGTGGTTCCTTTCTGGGCCGCCTGGCCGTTCGAAACCCTGCTGCTGCCCAAAGCGCACGTCCCCTCCATGCTCAACCTGACCAAGACCCAGCAACAGGATCTGGCGGTAGCGCTCAAGGAGCTCACCAGCCGCTACGACAACCTGTTCGAGTGCAGCTTCCCCTACTCCATGGGCTGGCACTTTGCACCGTCCAAATCGGATTGCCCCGAGACGTGGCAACTGCACGCCCACTTCTATCCGCCACTACTGCGCTCCGCCACTGTGCGCAAATTCATGGTCGGCTTCGAGATGCTGGCCGAAACCCAGCGCGACCTTACCCCCGAGCAGGCTGCCGAGCGGCTGCGTGCCCTGAGCCCCGTTCACTACACCCAGACCAGCCACACCAATGAGGAGGCCCTATGACCCCCAGCCAACGCGTCAGCACCGTTTTTGCCGAGCAATTTGCCAAAGCGCCCGATCTGCTGGTGCGCGCCCCTGGCCGCGTCAACCTCATCGGTGAACATACCGACTACAACGACGGCTTCGTGCTGCCCTGT
>NZ_JAJNOE010000028.1:0-39899 GCF_027854445.1 Aeromonas sp. PI_26 | reverse complement strand
GCTCATAAGAGCCACAGATTTGCACACCAGAACCAACACAAAGCCCAGTCTGACGACTGGGCTTTGGTGCTTTTAGAGTGTTGAATAGACAATACTTGGTTTTTACCTGCAGGAAGAGAACTAAAACCCTGTCATCTCCTCCATTTCGTATCCATATCAAGCCCTTATCCGATGGATTACTGGCCATTTTAACTGGTTTACTTTTGGCCAAACTCTGTTCATGGCGCGCGATTAGGGTTGTATCTCGCTTATAACTCGGTAGAGTAAGGGCATCTTGAGTTTGCCTGTCCCGCGCCGAGTTTGCCGGGTTCCAGGTGTAACTTGGCCAGTTTTTATCAACCTTAAGTCAGTGGTATCGATATGGAACAAGTAAACAAGTCCACCTTCAGCGATGTACTGGAATATGTGCGTATGTCCCGTCGCCAGAACAAACTCAAGCGTGAAATTGCGGATAACGAGAAGAAGATCCGTGACAACCAGAAGCGCGTACTGCTGCTCGACAACCTGAGCGACTACATCAAGCCGGGCATGAGCATTGATGATGTGCAGGCGATCATTGCCAACATGCGTGCCGACTATGAAGAGCGCGTGGATGATCACATCATCAAGAACGCCGAGCTCTCCAAAGAGCGTAAAGAGCTGAGCACCAAACTGAAGGGCATGAGCTCTCACAAATAAGCGTTCAGCTTTCGCTTAAGAGACACCGGCCACTGGCCGGTGTTTTGTTATCAGCTCGGATCTCTGCCACTCCTGCAACAATCGGCTCCCCTTTTTAGAATTGCCCTGTTACCATCACCACAAAGCGGTCAATAGTTTCAAGCCATTGACTTGAAAAGACTAAGCTTGAGTGAAACACAATAAATTGCGCAACCATGGTGGGGCTAATATGGGCGCATCAGAACAGACGGATTTGACACAAGTGGCATCTCAAGATTCATCTGTCCAGACCTCGGACGGGAACCCAAAGCGTAAGCGTCGTCCCTGGTGGCGTTGGCTGTTCTGTTTTCTCTTTTTATTGTGCCTGGGGGCGGTGATCGCTCTGGTTGGCTATGAGATGAAAACCTCGAAGCTGCAATCTCAGGAGATCTCCCGCTATGCCGCCAAGCTCACCTATCAGGTCGAGCCAGGCCAGAGCAAGCAGATCGCTTTCCCTGAGGATGGCCCGTTCGACAAGCGGCTCGGCTATGTGCAACTGCCGATGATGCAGGAGCGTTTGCTTCAGCGGGGCTATGAAGTCAGCAAGCAGGTGCATTTCTCCGACGCGCTCTATGACTACGCCAGTCGTGGCTTCTTCGTGCCCTATACCGAGAAGGTGCAGGCTGGCCTGACGTTGCACGATTGCCGCGCAGAACCTTTCTATCAATTCAAGTATCCGACCCATCACTATCCGGATTTTGACTCAATTCCGCCGCTCGTCATCCAGTCGCTGCTGTTTATCGAGAACCGCGACTTGCTGAGCAACGAAGAGCCGTTGGCCAACCCGGCGGTCGACTGGCCCCGTTTTGCCAAGGCCGCGCTCTCTCAGGTGGGCAAGGCGCTCGATATGCAGGATCAATCTGCCGGTGGCAGTACCTTGGCGACCCAAGTGGAGAAGTATCGCCACTCGCCGGACGGGCTGACCCTGTCGCCGACCGAGAAGATCCGTCAGATGGCCTCTGCCAGCGTGCGGGCCTATCGTCTCGGGCCGGAAACCCTCGAAGCGCGCAAACTGGTCGCCTGGGCCTACCTCAACTCGGTACCGCTCTCGGCTGCGCCGGGATATGGTGAAGTTCATGGTCTGGGAGATGGTCTCTGGGTCTGGTTTGGTGCCAACGTCGATGATGTGAACCGTCTGCTGGATCCCGCCCGCAACCAGAATGCACCGCTGGCTGAACAGGGGCTTGCCCTGCGTCAGGTTGTCTCTTTGATGATTGCGCACCGCCGTCCCTCTTACTATCTGGCTCAGGGGCGAGAGGCATTGGCTACCCTGACCGACAGCTACCTGCGCCTGTTTGTGCAGGAGGGGATGATCACGCCACCTCTGATGGAGGCGGCGCTCAAGGCCAAGATCTCGTTCCGTGACTTCCTGCAGTCCCCAGCTATCACCCGGGTGAACAATAACAAGGGGTTGCAGGTTGCCCGTACTCGCCTGAGCCGTCAGCTCGGGGTGCAGCTCTATGACCTCGACCGGATGGATCTGACCGCCGATACCAGCCTCAACATGCCGCTGCAGAACGAAATCTCCCGTTATCTGCAACAGCTGGCCGATCCGACGTTTGCCGCCCAGGTAGGGCTGTTCGGTGAGCGCCTGCTCTCGCCAGAGAAGACCGGCGATGTGCGCTACAGCTTCACCCTGTTCGAGAAATCGCCGGAAGGGTTCAAGGTGCGGGTACAGACCGACAACACCGATCAGCCGTTCGATATCAACGAAGGTTCCAAGCTGGAGTTGGGCTCAACCGCCAAGTTGCGGGTGCTGACTACCTATCTGGAGATCGTAGCCGAGCTGCACGATAACTATGCCGGGATGCCGGTCGAGAATCTGCGCAAGCTGGCTGCCGTCTCTCAGGACAACCTCAGTCGCTGGGCCATCTCCTATCTGATGACGGCTCAGGACAAGAGTCTGCCTGTAATGCTGGAAGCTGCGCTGGATCGCAAATACTCCGCCAGCCCCAACGAAGGGTTCTTTACCGGTGGCGGCATGCACACCTTCAACAACTTCCGCCGCGAGGATAACAATCGTATTCCGACGTTGCGTGACTCTCTGCGTGAGTCGATTAACTTGCCCTTTGTGCGGTTGATGCGCGATATCGTGCGCTACAGCCTCTACAAGGAGGGCAACCGTGCCCAGTTGCTGAAGGATGACAAGGATCCCCGTCGTCAGGAGTATCTGGCCAAATTTGCCGACAAAGAGGGGCAGACCTATCTGCTGCGCTTCTGGCGCAAATATCGCGGCAAGACTCCCGAGGAGCAACTCGATACCTTCCTCGACGGTCTCAAGCCGAGTGCGGTACGTCTGGCGGCGGTTCACCGCTACCTGATGCCGGAAGCCAGCGAAGCGGCTTTTGCTGCCTTCCTGGCGGAGCGGTTGCCGAGAGAGAAGCTGAGCGCCAAACGGGTCAATCAGCTCTATGTGAGCTATGGCCCGGGCAAGTATTCACTGCCGGATCAGGGCTACATCGCCCGGGTTCACCCGCTGGAGCTGTGGTTGCTGGCCTATCTCAAGGAGTTCGACAAGGCGACCTTTGCCGACGCGGTGGCGGCCAGTCGTGACGAGCGGCAGGAGGTCTACAGCTGGCTGTTCAAGACTCGCCATCGCAGTGCCCGTGACAGCCGGATCCGCACCATGCTGGAGGTTGAAGCCTTCCTCGATATCCATCAGCGCTGGGCCAAGCTCGGTTATCCGTTCGACCATCTGGTGCCTTCGCTGGCGACCGCGTTGGGTAGCTCCGGCGATCGTCCGGCTGCACTGGCCGAGCTGATGGGGATTATCCAGAATGGCGGTGTCCGCTCGCCAACCTTGCGTATCGAGCATCTCTCGTTCGCCAAGGGGACTCCCTTCGAGACTGAGTTTGAGCCGCAGCACACCGAGGGAACCCGGGTGATGCCGGTAGAGGTGGCGGCAGCCCTGCGCAGTGCGCTCTCCAAGGTGGTTGAAGGGGGCACGGCAAGACGTATCGCCGGTGCCTTTACCCTGCCGGATGGCACTGTGCTGCAGATGGGGGGCAAGACCGGAACCGGGGATAACCGGATTGAAACCGTGGGTCGTTATGGCAACGTGACCAGCTCGCTGGCGCGCAACCGCACCGCGACCTTCGTTTTCTATCTGGGTGAGGATCACTTCGGTACCCTGACCGCCTATGTACCGGGTAGCCAGTCTGACAAGTTCCGTTTCACCTCTGCGCTGCCGGTGCAGGTGCTCAAGGGGATGGCTCCCCTGCTGACGCCTTACCTGCAACCGGGTTCCCATACCCAGTGTCTGGCGAACCAGTGATGCGAGCGAATTACCGCTCATCACGCAGATAACTAACCAGAGAAAAAACGGGGAGGCTGACAGCCTCCCCGTTTTTATTTCCTTATCGGACGCAGCGACGCTCGATTGCGATCAGGCGTTCAGTACGAACTGCTCGATCACCTGAGCCACACCATCTTCATCGTTGCGGGCAGTGGTGTGCTGGGCGAGCGCCTTGATCTCGTCGGTGGCATTGCCCATCGCCACACCGAGGCCTGCGTATTCGATCATGTGGCGATCGTTGCCCGCATCCCCGACGCAGATAACCTGATCGGCGGTCAGGCCCAGGTGCTCGGCCAGTGCGGCCACGCCGGTTCCCTTGTTGCTCTGCTTGTTCATGAACTCGAGGAAGAAGGGGGCGCTTTGTACCACGGTATAGCGCTCATAGAGCTCTGCAGGCAGTCGCTCGATGGCGCGGGAGAGCTGGGGCGGCTCGTCGATCATCATCACCTTCATGATCTGCTCGTCGGCAGGCAGGGTGGCGAAGTCGATCAGATTGATCGGCATGCCGATCAGGCGGGATTCGTGCTCGGTGTAGGTGCTGACACGGGGACTGATGAGGCCTTGGGTGACTGAGAAACCATGGACGTTCACCTCCAGCTCGTCAGCCAGTTTGGCGACGGCGCTGGCGTCACTGCCGGTCAGCAGCTGGCTGCGGATGATGCGCTGATCGGCCACCTGCTGCACCAGGGCGCCGTTGTAGCAGATGACGTAGTCATGCTCTGTGGTGAGGCCGAGCTCTGCCAGATAGCGGCTCATTCCTTCCAGCGGGCGGCCGGAGGCCAGCACTACGGTGACCCCTTTGGCGCGCGCGGCGCTGATGGCGGCGTGGGTGCGGGGAGTAATCTGGCCCTGCGGGTTGAGCAGGGTGCCATCCATATCCAATGCGATCAGCTTGTACATCTCTCACTACCTGAGTCTGGGTGGCCCGCCCGGTGGGGCCAAGGAAGTGGCGAGTGTAGCGAAAATCGGCGGCGGGATCACGACCGGTTCAGCGATGGGGCCGTGCCGGTTGAACTATTTGTGTCCCTCGTAAGGGGTCATCTCCAGGGTTTCATCATGGATGGTCAGGCGGGTAGGGCCTCGGGTGATGGTAACCTTGCGTTTGAAGCTGGCCATCTCGACCTCGATGCCGGAGTAGAGGTGTTGGGTGGCAATGACCTCCATCTGAGCCATCAAGTTTCGCAGCTCCTCCTGGTTGGCGGTGAGCTGCTCATCGAGCTGTGCCAGTTCGGCCAGCTGATGGTCCCGGATCGGTTTGAGCTTGCGCAGGGTATCCGGATTGCGCTTGTCGCCGGGCAGTTGCAGCAACTTCATGACCAGCTCCTTGATTTTCTCCAGCTGGGCCTGACACGCCTGCTGGCGCAGCTTGAGCTGGTGTTCCTGCTCCTTGTGGGTGAAGTAGCCGCCAAGGATCTGCAGTCGGGTATGGTTGGCGGCCTCTGCCCCCAGGCTGGGAGCCATGATCAGGCGATTGGCAATGCTGGTACCCCCCAGCAGAGTGCCTTTGCGCATGTTGCTATCGCCTACCTTGATATCTTGTCCGCTGCGGGAGTAACAGTGGCTGAGCTGGCTCTGGATCTGGATATCGCCCCCCGCTTCCAGCTGGGCATACTGGGCGTAGCTGGCGTGGATCTCCCCCTGCGCATTGAGTTGGCAAAGGTACTCCCCCTGCTCGTTGCGGCGGCCAATGATGCCGTGGCGTACCGTGATGCTGCCCCCCGCCTCGATCCAGCCTCCTTCGATAAAACCGCCGATGACGATGTCGCCGCTGACACGGATCTTCATGCCCGGGTTGACGTCGCCGCTGACGATTAAGCCCCCTTCAAAATCAATGTGGCCGTGGCGGGCATCCACCTGTTTGACGCTGAGCACCTCGTCCACCTTCATGCCTGCTTTCTCCTGACAGGGCAGGCCAGCCCGACCGGCAATCAGCAGGTCGGGATCGTCGGGGGAGATAAAGGTGCCCTCGCCAGCGCTCATCGGACTGTCTTTGCCATCTTTGGCGGGCAGATCCTGACCGGTCACGGTAAAACCGGGCACCCCGACGGTGGCCGGATGACGGCGCATCAGCGGAGCACCGGCCTTGACGGTGACGATGGAGCCGAGATCCCGCAGGTCGACCTTGCCATGCCCCAGCTCCTGCGGTTTGAGGATCCGTTCGGCCGGGGTCTCCACCAGCCGCTCATAGCGAGTGTCCTGACCATTGACGGCAGGCTGGCCGTTGGCAATCACCAGCTTGAGCTGACTGCCGGGGGCGGCCTCTTTGGCTGACTGGATGGCGGCGGTGAGCAGTTGCTCACTCACCCCCTGTTTGATTTCGCTGATGGCGATCGCCTCTTTCAGCTGTTCCAGCGTCACATACTTGCCCCCCCAGTCGGCAGTGATCTGGGCGATGGCGCTCATTCGATCCTTCTCCACGATTACGGCTAGTCGGGCATCCTGACGCTTGCCGACAGGGATGGGGTTGGCGGGGACGGGGGCGGCAGGGTTGGTGAGCAGGGTATTAAGCAGGCTGATGGCCTGTTTGATCCCCTCGGGCAGCGGCTGATAGCGGCGACAGTTGGAAGCGAGCAGCAGAGCCTGCACATCCTGTTCCGTGACAGGTTTGGTGAGACCGGCGGCAATCCGCAGGCAGACCAGTTCCATATCGCTTGATAGCAGCAACCACTCTTTGCTTAACACCGCATCTCCTTGCTGGATGAGAACGGAGCGATCGGCTCGCTCCTTTACTGTCATTTAATCTCTCAATGATTAATAAAGCGAGTCGCCAACCCTGAGAGTGGGCAGTATTCAGATATTTCCTCTGAATGGTCAATGAATTGAAGTCAAATCGGTGATGGCGGCCAGATAAATGTGGGCGCTGTTTGGAAACTGAGTGAAAAGGCGGATCGCAGCGCCAGCAACATAGGGTCGCTGGCAGGGGGGGGTTATCAGCTGCGCTGGGCTGTTCTGGCCAGGGTGAGGTAATCGCCGAGCACCGGCTCACCCAGCATATGGCGGCGCAGCATGTCGAGGGCGGCAAAGGCGAGGATCTTGCGGCGGCTCTCCGGGTCGGGGTGGCGGACCTTGACCGTCTGACCGATGTGCATGCCATCGGCACAGAGCAGCAGTGGTACACCCTCAGTGCCCTCGCGCCCTATGGTCAGTAGCAGGCCCGCATCGGCGGTCGGCAGTTGCGCCAGCTCATCGGCCAGTTGCGTGCTGAAGCGTGCTTCCAGCTGGGGATGGCCGTGACAAAGCGCCAGCAGCGCACCTCCACTCTCCCCCTCCAGCAGAGTCAGCGGTTTGTCTTGCAGCAGCGCAAGGATCTGCTGCGCCGGTTCCGTATCTCCGCTGCCAACCAGCCAGGGGCGGATCGTATCCAGCAGTCGGCGCTCGGCACTCTCCATATCAGCGGCACTGGCGCCGTGGCCGATCAGTTTCAGCTCGATAAGGGGCATGGAGGAGCGGTAACCCAGCTCGATGCCGGCTGGCCAGGGTTCGGCATCCAGCATATCGCTGAGCGCCGACTCCGAGATGCCGAAGGTGTAAAAGCGACGCAGCTCGGTATCGATCTGCGCCCCGGCCAGCTGTTTGAGGCGCGGCAGAATTTGCTCACGCACCATCTGTTTGAACTCGAACGGCACTCCCGGGGTGAAGAAGAGCTGACTCTGGCCACTTCGCACCACAAAGCCGCAGGCGGTGCCGACCGGGTTGTCGAGGATCTCGCACCCCTGTGGCAGCCAGGCCTGTTTGGCATTGCTTTGTGCCATGGGGCGGCCACGGCTGGCGTAGCGCGCTTCGATGGTAGCGAGCCAGTCGGGGAAGAGGGTGAGCGGTTGGTCAAAGGCCTCGGCTGCCGCCTGAGCGGTGAGGTCGTCGGCGGTGGGCCCGAGCCCGCCACACACCAACACCACCTCGGCGCGGCGGGCACTCTCTTGCAGCACCGTTTTCAGGTCGGCGAGGTTGTCCCCTACCGTCAGGCGACGGCGCACCTGCCAGCCCTGCTCCAGCAGCAGAGCGCTGAGCCAGGCCGCGTTGGTATCCACCACCAGACCCGTCACTATCTCGTCTCCGGTACTGATGATCTCGATACGCATGGCAGGCTCCTTGGATTAAACGGGTGGCAACGGTTGGCCTTGGGCCAACACAATCAGGCTTTGTTGTGCTCGAAGTAGTAGCTGATCCGGGTACGCGGATTGAGGTACTCGAACACGGCGGGCGGCAGCCGTTTGGGGTGGATCACCTTGGCGATCGACAGTTCGGCCTGCTGCAGGTCGATGATGGCGGCTTCCTGACGGGGAATGCGCGGATCGTAGACCAGCACCGAGGGGTAGAGCAGGCGGGAAGCGTTGACCGACATCACCAGCCCCACCTGACCGTTGGAGAGTTGCACCACGCTGCCGGGGGGGTAGATCCCCATCAACCGGATCAGCATGCTGAGGTACTCCGGATTGAACTGCGCCTTGCGCTGCTTGTAGAGGCCGCTCAGGGCCGAGTAGGGCACCTTGGCCTGCATGTGGCAGAGGTTATCGTACTCGTTGATCAGCGACACCATCTGGGTCAGTGGATCGAGCTGGCCACCTTTGAGCCCTTCCGGCCCGCTGCCATCGAGATATTCATGGTGATGGAGCACGATCCCCTTCGCCTCGGCCGGGAAATCCTTGGCCAGATTGAGCAGATCCAGCCCGTAGCGCGGGTGCTGGGCCATCAGGTTTTGCTCCGGCTTGGTGAGCGGCTCGGTCTTGCGCAGGATCTGGCTCGGGATCTTCAGCTTGCCGATATCGTGGAACAGCGCCCCCATACCGACCTGACGGATCTCGTCGGCCGTCATGCAGCACTCCTTGGCCAGCAGCATGCTGAGCACGCTCACATTGAGGGAGTGGAAGTAGAGGTTGTTGCCATCCTCGCTGTCGGAGACCAGATGGAGCACCATCTCGTCCACCGAGAGCAGCTGTTCTGTCATGGCGTTGACCAGCTCCTGCGCCTCGCCGATGGCATTGAGGGGGCGGGACTGGATCTTGCTCATCACGCTGCGCACCTGCGCCAGCGACTGCTGGAACTGTTTCTCGCACTGCTGCAGATTGCGGCGATAGAGTTGCAACTGCTCGATGCGGCGATCCTTCTCCTGCTGCATCTGGGCCTGGCGCTGGGCGGCGTCTGCGCTCTCTTGTTGCTGAGGCTGTACCTGATTGAGAGGCTTGGGCGGAACGTCGCTCTTGTCGGGAATGATGGTGACCAGTTTCAGGCCGAGACGGCGGATCAGCTCGATCTCTTCTTCACTTTTGATCTTGAAGCTGGAAAACAGGAACGGGTGTTCGCGCCACCCCAGTGGCAGGGATACATAGTTGCCGACTTGCAGTCGATCTACGGAAATCTTGATACCGGTCATTATCTTGGAAGCAGGAGACACACTGAGCCGTATGCTAGTCAAAGGCGGGGGTGAATACAAAAGGTATCTGATGACAGGGCAGGAGCTTTATTATAGGCTTCTGGATGTCCAGACATATTTACTGATGCAGTACAGGGAGTAAGCATGCCGATCAAGATCCCGGATCAGTTACCCGCCGCCGAAGTGCTGGGGCAGGAGAACATCTTCGTGATGACGGAATCCCGGGCCGTCACCCAGAACATCCGCCCGCTGCGGGTGCTCATCCTCAACCTGATGCCAAAGAAGATTGAGACCGAGATCCAGCTGATGCGGATGCTCTCCAACTCGCCGCTGCAGGTGGATGTGGATCTGCTGCGCATCGATGACAGGGAGTCAAAGAACACGCCGCAGGCCCATCTGGAGAACTTCTATCACGACTTCGAGCAGGTGCGTGGCAATAACTACGACGGCATGATCATCACAGGGGCGCCGCTCGGGCTGGTGGAGTTCGAGGAGGTGGTCTACTGGCCGCGCATCGTCGAGATCATCGAGTGGTCCCATCAGCATGTTACCTCCACCCTGTTCCTCTGCTGGGCGGTGCAGGCGGCGCTGAAAGCTTTGTATGGCATGGAGAAACAGACCCACGGCGAGAAGCTCTCCGGGGTTTACCGCCACCATCGCCTCGATGAGCACGAGCCGCTGCTGCGTGGTTTCGATGACGAGTTCGTCGCCCCGCACTCCCGTTACGCGGCGTTTGATGGCGATCTGATCCGTGCCCATACCGACTTGCAGATTTTTGCCGAGTCAGAAGAGGCGGGGGTCTATCTGGCGGCGACCAAGGATTGTCGTCAGGTGTTTGTCACCGGGCACCCGGAGTACGATGCCCTGACGCTGGACGGGGAGTATCAGCGGGATCTGGCTGCAGGGCTCGACCCGGCCATTCCGGTCAACTACTACCCGAATAACGATCCGAGCCGGACGCCGCGCGCCAGCTGGCGCAGCCACGGTCATCTGCTGTTTGCCAACTGGCTCAACTACTACGTTTATCAGCTCACCAGCTATCGGGTGGAAGATATCGGCAAGGTCTTTACCTACGACCAGGGAGGCAAGTAGTCAGTCGCCCTGCGCCAGCCGCTCGGCCAGCTGGTCGAGCCACTGACGGTGGCAGGCCAGGGTAAACGCCTTGGGTCTGTGGGCCTTGATGGCGGCCATCGCCTCTTGCTGTGGCTGGCCGAGGGTCATCAGCAGCGCGGCGGCGACCAGACCGGTACGACCGCTGCCCCCTTTGCAGTGGATGACCAGATGTTTGCCATCCCCCAGCAGCTCGCGCAGCTGCGGCAGCGCCTGTTGCCAGGCCGCCTCGAAGTCGGTGTCGGGGGCCAGGTCATCCTCGATGGGCAGATGGAACCAGCGCATCCCTTCGTGTTCTACCTGCTGGCCGAGCTGCGCCAGTTCGAGTCGGATTAACTCGGCGCTTGTCATCAGGGTCACCACTCCGTGGGCACCGGCCAACCGCAGTTGATCGAGCGCCAGGGTCAGCGGCACCTGCTGGGTGCCGGGGCAGGGGGTCAGCAGCAGCTGACCGTCGACACGGGGAACCTCAAGGCTCCAGAAGGGGTGATACGGGTGCATGGCGGATCCTCGCGTGGTGGCCGCAGGGCTGCGACCGGTGAATGGCGCCAAGGATAGGCGGGGCAGGGGGGATGTCAATGGCCGTTGTGTTTGCCCCGGTTTACGGGCAGAGTCTAAAAAATTGAGCGGTTCAAGGAGTTAAGATGAGAAACCTGGATCAACTGGATTTGGATATCCTGGCCCATCTGTTTCGGGATGCGGGCATGACCAACAAGGATCTGGCCGCGCTGGTGGGCGTTGCCCCCTCCACCTGTCTGGAGCGGGTGCGCAAGTTGCAGCAGGATGGCGTGCTCAAGGGGGCGCACTGCGAAGTGGATTATCAGGCTCTCGGTGGCCACATTCAGGCCATGGTCTCCCTGCAGTTGGCCCGCCACAGCCGTCAGATCATCGATGCCTTCCGCGATGCCATTCTGGCGCTGCCCGAAGTGATCAGTCTGTTCCACATGGGGGGCAAGGATGATTTTCTGGTGCACCTCTGTGTTTCCGACACCGAGCACCTGCGCAACTTCGTCTTCGATCACTTCACCTCCCGCGAGGAGGTGGTGCACCTTGAAACCTCGCTGGTGTTCGAGCACAAGTTCAGCCGCTCCCTGCCCTGCTTTCCCCAGCCATAACGGCCAGTGGGCCGACGGTATGGATAGATGGAAAAAACCGCCAGCTGGCGGTTTTTTCCATTCTGCTATCGGCTGAATCAGCACAGTTGGCTCAATTGGCGGCGGTGCGTTCATCCTTGGCCGTCTGATAGAGACTCTTCTGATAGGCCATGCTGCCCCACAGGGCCAGACCAAGCGCATCCTCCTTCAAGGCGTCCGGCTGCGCTGCCGGGGTCAGCTTCTCGCTGGCACCATCGTAGACATAGCCTTCTGCCGCCCGCTCCGGTTGCAGGATCACCACATCCTTGCCGCGCATCAGGGCGAAGTTCTTGTCGTACTGCATGATGGCGCGCCCCGACCAGTCGGCGGGCATGCGCGTCAGATCCTTGCCGAGCATGGGGTAGTCGGCACTGATCCCCATCAGGGAGAGCAGGGTCGGCGCCATGTCGATCTGGCTGACGATGCGCGGATCCTTTCTCGGCGCAATACCGTCGCCCACGATAACCCCCGGAATATGGAAGCGGGGAATGGGCACCAGACTGGCGCCACCGACCCGGCTATCGTGGTCGGCGATGACCAGAAACAGGGTATCCTTCCAGTATTCGGATTGTTTAGCCTTCTTGAAGAACTCGCCGATGGCGTAATCCGCATACTTGGCCGCGTTGTTGCGGGTCTGCTTGGGCTGCTCGAAGAGTTCGATGCGGTTGTCCGGGAATTCGAACGGATCGTGGTTGCTGGAGCTGAACACCAGACTGAAGAAGGGTTTACCCTCCTTGTGCAGCGCTTTGAAGGTCTCGTCGGCCTTGGCCATCAGATCCTCGTCGGAAGCTCCCCAGGAGCCCTTGAACACCGTATTGTCGAAATCCTTCTGCTCGACGATGGTGGTGAAGCCATTGCCGAGGAAGAAGCTGCGCATGTTGTCGAAGTGACTCTCGCCGCCATAAATAAAGCTGGTGTCGTAACCCCGTTGTTTGAGCAGATCCGCGATGGTGAAGAAGTTGGTCTGGCTCTTGCCAAGTTTGACCACCGACTGTGCCGGGGTTGGTGTGAAGCCGGTCAGTACCGCCTCGATACCGCGCACCGAGCGGGTGCCGGTGGCGTAGAGCTGCTCGAAGGCCCAACCCTGCTGCGACAGGGCATCGATGTTGGGGGTGAGCGGCAGGCCGCCGAGGGAGCCGACAAACTGGGCGCCCAGGCTCTCCTGCAGCAGGATCACCAGATTCTTCGGTTTACCCTGGAAGCTCGCCTCGTTGAAGGTCTGGCTGGGCAGCAGATCGGAGTTGAAATCACTGGCCGGACGGCCACTCTCCTTGCGCATGACCTCGAGCACCTTCTGCTCCGTCATCTCGCCGTAAAACTGGCTGGCATCCTCCTCGGCGCCCATCTGTTTGATGGCAAAGAAGAGGGAGTAGGCGGAGTTGACGGTGAGCGAGTTGACCAGCGGATCTTCGGCAAAGGCGACCATGGCCGGGTTCAGGGCGCGGTGGCCGAGACTGGAGCGGGCACCGAGAAAACCTATGGCCAGAATGAGCAGGGCTAAGGCCGGACGCAGATACCAGCGGGGGAAGCTGAGACCACGTACCAGACGGCCGCTCAGCCACCAACCGCCGGTCAGCACGGCGCCACTGAAGATTAACGCCAGCAGCAGCTCGGCTTTGCGCCCCGCCCACAGCATGGCGAACACCTCTTTCGGATAGATGAGGTACTCCACATAGAGGCGGTTGGGGCGCACGCCATACTCGGTGACAAACGAGGGGGTGGAGATCTCGAGGAACAGCATCAGCCAGAGTCCGACGGTCAGCCACACTCGCATCAGTTGCAGCCAGCCGCGACCGATGGCATGGGGGCCTGCCAGCAGCAGAGTGAGCATGGCGGGGACACCCCAGACCCAGCAGAGGGTCGCAAAGTCGACCCGGATCCCTTGCAGCAGCATCTCCTGCCAACCGGCCACGGCATCCACCCGTTCCAGTTGCCAGAGACCGAGGGCGATTCGGCTGAAAGAGAGAGAGAAAAGCGCGAGCGCGCAGAAGATGGCGAAGGGCCAGAACGGGCCGAGTCGCTGTTTTAGATCTGTCATTTTTGTTCCTGAATGAGACTGTAAGCGCCTGTCCACAGACGTTTTTTACTTGTTGTGAGGTTATGACAGATCGAACTGGTTAAGGTTGCATTCAATTTTGTTAAAAGCCGGAATTAACACATTTATCATCTAAAAATGTGATGTCGCGCGCTTAATGAGCACAGCATAACCTGCTGGATAAAATGTGAGCCACAGCGCGTATGGATGGGGGATGGGTGTTTATAATTGCCGCGAATTATCTCAATCGGAGCCGAAGGGATGCCGGTCTTTATCGATGTCGAGTATGTGCGGGGATGGCGCCTGTTTCTGGTGTTATCGGATGGCACCACGGGTGTGCTGGATCTGACCCCCTGGCGAACCCAGCCGCTGTTTGCAAAGCTGGAGAGCGAGCGTCACTGCGCCCGGGTCTTCATCAACCGTCACCACCAGCTGGAGTGGCCTGTTGGCTGCACGCTATCCGCCCATGAGGTCTATCACCTCATCTCTCCCATCGATGAGCGGGAGGCCTTCAGCTAATCCCCATTTTTTGTGAGCCAACGCCAGATTCCTGTTACTGGAATGTTTGCCCGTTTGCCTTTCTGAGCCAACTTGGGTAAAACCTGCGCAACATTTTGCCAACTTGCCTTCGCTTCATCTGACAGAGGCTTGCCGCTTTCGCGCCGCAGGCCTTTTTTGCGGCCAGATGGCAAACCTTTCCCTTGCTGAAAGGTTTGGTTGGTTGAATGAAAATAACAAAACAAACAAATACATAAGGAAAATGTATGGCTTGTCATATGCGCACACCCCTTGCCCTGCTGGTGGGTGGGCTCGCCTGTCACGGCGCTACCGGTCAGGAATCGGTGCAACAGCTGGATCCCATGGTGGTGGTGGCAACCCGCCCCGCCAGCACACTTGAAGTGATACTGGATCCCAAGAAGCCCGGTTCCCCCATGCCCGCTGCCGACGGTGCCGGTTATCTGAAGAATGTCACCGGCATGAGCATGGTGCGCAAAGGGGGGCTCGGTGGCGACCCTGTGCTGCGGGGGATGGGGATGTCCCGCCTCAACGTGCAGATGGATGGCGGCATGCTGGCCGGTGGCTGTGGTGGCCGGATGGACCCGCCCACGGCCTATGTGTTCCCCCAATCCTTTGACCGGATCCGGGTACTGAAGGGGCCGCAATCCCTGGAGCAGGGGGCCACCCTGGCGGGAACCGTGCTGTTCGAGCGGGACAGACCCGAGTTCACCGCACCGGGCCTCAAGGCCGATGCCTCGGCCCTCTATGGCAGCTTTGGCCGTGATGATCAGATGGTGGATATGACGGCGGGCTCGACCGACGGTTATCTGCGCGGTCAGTTCACCCACTCCGACAGCGACGATTACCGCGATGGTCACGGTAACAAGGTGCGATCCTTCTATCGCCGCGAGAACGGCACCGCCCAGCTGGGCTGGACGCCGGGGGAGCACACCTGGCTGGAACTGACCGCCGAGCGCAGCAACGCCCGCGCCGCCTATGCGGACCGCACCATGGATGGCCCCATGTTTGATCGCGAATCCTTCGGGCTGAAGCTCAAGCAGGAGCAGATCACCACTCACTGGCAGCGCAGCGAGCTGACCCTGTGGGACAACTACATCGACCACATCATGGACAACTTCAGCCTGCGGCAAAACAGCGGCATGAAGATGCTCTCCAACCCGGATCGCCGCAATACCGGCGGGCGCTGGGCCAACGATATCGCCCTGCCTGCCGACTGGCTGCTGACCGCCGGGCTAGATAGCAACCGGGATCAGCATCGCAGTCGGAGTGGGGTCGACTATGCCACCAAGGATCGCCAGCGCACCCTGCGTTTCGAGCAGCAGGGCGGCTTCGCCGAACTGGGTCGTCAGCAGGGGGCTCACAGCTACAAGGGCGGTTACCGTCAGGATAGGGTAGAGACCACCCGCTATGGCGCCGGTGAACAGACCCTCTACAGCGATACCCTGAGTCTTAACAGCGGGTTTGGCCGCTACGAATATCAGTGGTCGCCACGCTGGTCCAGCTATCTGGCCTGGGGGCAGGCAGAGCGGGCTCCGGATTACTGGGAGCGCAGCAAGGACAGCACTCCGTTCACCCTCAACCCAGAGCGCAGTCGCCAGTGGGATGCGGGGCTGGCTTTGCGCAGCCGCGAGCTGGACCTGACCCTCTCCCTCTTTAGCGCTGATATCAAGGACTACCTGCTCTACAACAGCAAGTCGAACCAGGTGCGCAATATCGATGCCCAGACTCGGGGCGGCGAGCTGGAGGGGCGCTGGCAGTTTGCCGAGCAGTGGCGTCTCGATGGTGGTTTGGCGGTGGTCTATGGCGAAAACCAGAGCGACAACAAGCCGCTGGCCCAGATGCCGCCGCTTGATGGCAAGCTGGCGTTGGGCTGGCAGCCGGACGAGGCGCTGAGCTTTACCCTGCTGGGGCGCGCGGTGGCGGCGCAGGAGCGGGTAGATCTCTGGTCCGGTACCATTGCGGGTCAGGATCAGGGTGAGACTCCGGGCTTCTTCACCATGAACCTGAGCGGCGCCTGGCAGTTTGCCAAAGGGTGGCAGCTCTCGGCCGGGGTGGACAACCTGTTCGACACCTTCTACTACGAGCACCTCTCCAAGTCGGTGCACGCCAGTCAGGCGGGGTTGGGCTACGAGCAGAGCGGCCGCATCCCCGAGCCGGGTCGTGCCTACTGGATCTCGGTCAACTACCGCTTTGCCTCGGCAGGGGTGCTCTAACCAGTTGAGTCAGATAACGTTTTCAGTCACAGACACCGCTGTGTGAGCATCGCTATCATGGTGAAAAACAGGCGTATCAGACGCCTGCTCTCACAGCGGGAACATAACAATGAAACAGGGAACGTTACGCTATGGCGGCCTGCTCGGGGCCGCCCTGTTACTTGCGGCTTGCGGCGGCAGCGGTAGTTCAGGTGGGGATAGTTCTCCCCCCGTCGTCAATCCGCCGGTCACCCACCCTCCGGTCGCCACGGCCAGTCGTGCCTGCTATGGCGACGATCAACCCGCCTGCAACCTGCGCATCTATCAGGTAATGGTGGAGTCGTTTGCCGATGGTGACGGCAGTGCCAACTACGGCGTCGGCTATGGCCCCTCACAGCACAACGGCGATCTGCAGGGGATCATCGACAGTCTCGACCACATCAAGAGTCTCAACGTCAACGCTATCTGGCTCACCCCGGTGTTCGACTCCTGCGCGGGGCAAGGCGGTGATAACAGGCTCGATGCCACCGGCTACTTCGCCTGCGACTTTTTCACCGTGGATCCCAACTTTGGCAGCAATGCCAAGCTCAAACAGCTGGTGGATGGGGCGCACCAGCGCGGCCTCTATGTCTTCCTCGACGGGGTGTTTGGCCACGTCAACAAGGTGGGGGTGAGCAAGCCCTCGCCAGAGGGGCGTCTGCCAGCCCTCACCAGCGGCGGTGCGGGTTATCCCGGCCAGCTGGTGGATTACAGCAAGCCGGAGAGCCTCGCCTACTTCAAGGAGGTGGCCCGCTATTGGGTCGAGCAGTACGGCATCGACGGTTGGCGCCTCGATCAGGCCTATCAGCTTGGGCTGGATGATTGGCGCGCCATTCGCAGCGAGGTGGAGCAGGCCAGCGCAGCGCGCAAGGCCGCCGGTCAGCAGTGGGGCACCCTCGGCTACATGGTGGGCGAGGTGT
The DNA here is from genome assembly GCF_027854445.1 of Aeromonas sp. PI_26. NCBI lineage: Bacteria > Pseudomonadati > Pseudomonadota > Gammaproteobacteria > Aeromonadales > Aeromonadaceae > Aeromonas > Aeromonas sp. PI_26. The sequence continues at coordinate 22,589 of NZ_JAJNOE010000028.1, read as the reverse complement.
GGAAGGGGGCTGACGATATTCGCGCCCAGGCTTACGGCAGCAGCGACAATCCGGCGCTCTCCTCGGCGTTCGACTTCCCGTTGCGTTACGGCATCGTGCAGGCACTGGCGGTGGAGGAGTCCGGCAAGGGCGGGCAGGGGGCCAGCGTGCTCGACGCCAGCTGGAACAAGGTGGAGAACTACCCGAATCACGCCATGCCGAACTTGATGCTGGGCAACCACGATCTGGTGCGTTTTGGTGATCTGCTGGAGCGTGGCAATTTCAAGTCGACCGAGTACTGGCAGCGCCACAAGGCGGCCTTCAGCTTTATGGCGGCCCGCTCCGGCCCCATCACCTTCTACTATGGCGAGGAGTTTGGCGACGAGGTGCCGGGCTTTGCCGCCAAGGTGGGTGGTGACTGCGCAGCGCAGGGCTTGTGCGACGATCATGTGGCCCGCAGCGATGGCAAGGTGCCCGCTGTCACCGGTTTTGTGCCAAGTAGCGAACAGGCCGAGCTGAAAGAGTGGCTGGCCCAGCTGCTGGCGATGCGTGCCGCCCACCCCGCGCTCTATCAGGGAGAGCGAGTCAAACTGGTGGCCGAGGGCAGTCTCTATGGCGACATCAAGCAGACGGCGGGGGAGCAGATAGTCTACCTGCTCAACCTCTCCACCACGGCGCTCAGCTACAACCTGCCGGCGGGCAAACTGCGCAGCGGCAGTGCGCTGGTGGATCTGCAAAGCGGCGAGAGTCTGGCCATTGGCGGCAGCAGCGTAACGGTGGAGATACCGCCCTTGAGCGGGCGTTTCCTGCGTCTGCAATAAGTCTGCCACAGCACGCTTTGATATGAGAGAGGGCCCCTTCGCGGGGCCCTCTCTGTCATTGGGGGCGACAAGGTCAGGACCGGTTATGCGGTGGTCTGGCCCCGGTTTTCCAGCCGCTGGCGGAAGGCGCGGGCCAGTCGCTCGTAGAGATCCTGCGCCTCCTTGTCTTCGATATCGCCGCGGATCCAGGGGTTGTCGACGATCTCCAGCAGCACGCAGTCGCGCCCCTGCTGGCGCAAGTCGAGCCCGTAGAGGCCATTACCGAGTTGATGCACTGCGCGGCGGGCGGTCTGCAGTACCCGCTCCGGCACCTCGTTAAGCGGCAGCGCCTCGATGCGGCTCATGTCGAGGGGGTGCTTGCGGCGGCGAATGCGGTTGCCGGGTTCGGGCCGGTAGCGGCGGCAGGCGAACAGCGGCGAGCCGTCGAGAAAGCCGATGCGCCAGTCGAACTCGGCGGGGATCCGGCTCTGCACCAGCAGCAGGGCGGAGCGGCCCAGCCCCTCGTCCAGCAGGCGGGCCAGCTGTTGCTCGTCGCTGGCCATGGCCAGATCGCGTCCCTGTGCCCCGTCGGGCACCTTCACCATCAGCGGCAGGCCGAGCCGCTGTACCAGCTCATCCACATGGTGGCGGCCGCGGCGGGTGACCACCATGGTGGGCGGCATGGGCACGCCGCTGCGCACCATCAGCTCGTAGAGGTAGAGCTTGTTGCTGCAGGCCAAGATGGCGCGGGAGCTATCGATCACCGGCATCTTGAGCTGCTCGGCACGGTGGGCAAATTCGAAGGTGTAGTGGCCGACTGCGGTTTCTGCACGCAGCCAGAGGGTGTCGAACTCCGGCAGCCGCTCGATGGCCGACGGTGGCAGGATCTCGGCCCGGATGCCTTGGGCGGCGGCAGCCCGGATAAAGCGCCCCAGCGCCAGCCCATCACTGCTGGCACGGCCATCATCGGGGTCGACCAGAATGGCGAGCTGGTAGAGCGGCGCCGCCTGCTCCTCATCACCGGTCCCCACCAGCGCCTGGGCGTGGTGCAGCATCAACTCTTTCTCGCTTGGGCTCAGCTCCAGCGGTGACAGGCTCTGCTGCTGGCGCACCGACCAGCCGTGGCGACCGCGCTTGAGGGTCAGCTCCTGCAGCGGCAGCTGGCTCAGGCCATAGTAGTATCGGGCCAGCCCCGCCAGCTCGCTCTGTTCACACTGGCCGAAGATGGCGCGCACCCGGATCCGATCCTCGCTCTGCTGGGCCAGCCACCCCTGCGCCTTGCGCCACAGCTTGGCCGGTGGCTGCTGGGGTTGCAGTCGGCTGATGGCCTGCAGACCCGGCAGGCAGTGGTGGCCGCGGGCCTGGGCCAGCAGCGAGCAGTAGTAGCCTGCGCTCAGGTGCTCCAGATTGCGACAGAGGTTGATGATGCGAGGTCGACCGCCGGTGGTCGGCACGCCATGTTGCAGATAGGTGCGGGCGGTCAGCAGATAATCGGCATGGCAAGGCCAGTCGCCCAGCTCTTCGACGATGACATAGGTACTCATATTTTCGGCTCCACAGATCAGACTGCCTGAACAGGCAGGACCCCCAGTGGGCTTCGATGCACCGACAAGCACGACAATGGCGCGAGGGGAAACAAGAGGTTACAGTGCCTAATATGACGCCTTGGTAACTTGTGATACAAGTCGCATTTTTGGTGCTGAGGATAAATAACCGAACAAGGACTCCCCGTGTTGACCGTACGTGCGGCCCGAACCGATGATCTGGGCGCCATCGTTAATCTGGAACGCTACTGTTTTCCTCCCGAAGTCGCCTTTGGCCGCAGCCGCTGGCACTATCTGCTGGCCCACGCCAAGGGGCGCACCCTGTTGCTGCTGGACGAGAAACATCAGCTGATGGGCTATCTCTGCCTGCTGGAGCACAGAGGCTGGGATCGGCTGGTCATTCAGGCGCTGGCTATCCGCTGGACGGTGCGCCGTCTGGGCTGGGCCCGCCGCCTGCTGGAGCAGGTGATCCGCGAGGGCAAGGCCGCTGGCTGGGGGGCGATTCGCCTCGAAGTGGGGGACGCCAACGAAGAGGCGCTGGCGCTCTATCAGGGATTGGGATTTCGTCCCCAGCAGCGGCTGGCGGACTACTATGGCCGCGACCAGCACGCCCACCGGCTGGTGCTGCCGTTGGTGAGCGACGAGGAGCGTGAGCGGCGCAGGCTGGCTCGCTTTCAGGCGCGCAAGCCATCTTCACAGGCCAACTGATCATGTTGCACGAGCAGAATCGAGGAGCAGGATGAGCTGCGACAACTGTCTTGCCACCGCCATCAGGGCCAAGCTGGGGCGCTGTCCGGTCTGCGCTGGCCAGACCTTCGTCATCGGCCTTATTGGCTGGCTGGTCTGGTGGTGGTGCGGCGCCGACACCTCGGTCAACTCCCTCACCGGCCTGCTGTTTGCGCTGGGTGGCTCGGGCCTGTTGCTGCTCCATCTGGTGGTATTTGTCTGGCGCAAGGCGACCGGACGTGAATTGAGCGATGAATAAATCAGATTGGTTTCAACAACATAAATAACAATATCGGTTGAGATAATGGAGGTTCAGATGATTGCAATGGTAACGGGCGCCTCGTCCGGGTTTGGTGAGTCCATCAGCCGCCAGCTGGTGCATGCGGGCTACAAGGTGATCGGTACCGGTCGCCGCACCGAGCGGCTCGCGGCGCTGGCCGACGAGCTGGGTGCGCAGTTCCTGCCGCTGGCGTTCGACGTGCAAGACAAGGCGGCCACCCGCGCTGCCATCGCCGCTCTGCCAGCCGAGTGGAGCGAGGTGGATCTGCTGGTCAACAACGCCGGTCTGGCGCTGGGGCTGGAGCCGGCCCACAAGGCGGATCTGGAAGACTGGGAGCAGATGATCGCCACCAACATCAGCGGTCTGACCCTGCTCACCCGCCTGCTGCTGCCGGGCATGGTGGCGCGCAATCGCGGTCACGTCATCAATATCGGCTCCATCGCGGGCACCTACCCCTATCCGGGTGGTAACGTCTACGGCGCCACCAAGGCGTTCGTGAAGCAGTTCAGCCTCAACCTGCGCGCCGATCTGGCGGGTACCGCCATCCGCGTCACCAACGTGGAGCCGGGCCTGTGCGGCGGCACCGAGTTTTCCAACGTGCGCTTCCACGGTGACGATGCCAAGGCGGCCTCCGTCTATCAGGGGGTGGAGGCGATCCAGCCGGAAGATATCGCCAATACCGTGCTCTGGGTTAGCCAGCAACCGGCCCACGTCAACATCAACAGCATCGAGATCATGCCGGTGGCGCAGACCTTCGGCCCGCTCAATATCAGCCGTCGCTGATCGCTGCATTGGTTGAAACAAAGAGGCTCCTGTGGGAGCCTCTTTGCGTTGGCGAGCCGGTCACAGGCTCATGATCTTCTTGAACTCCTCCGGCGAATACTTCTTCTCGCTGCGCTTGGTGAGATCCATCATCAGCTTGTAGCGCAGCGTTTTGGCCATCTGATAGGTCTGCTCCAACTGGCCATAGGAGTAGTCGGCAGCCAGCCCGATGGCGGTAGCCTTGTCGCTGGCGTAGGCCTGCTTCAGGCTCTGGTCGAGCACGGCGACCTCCTTGTAAAGCTTGCTGCTCTCCTTGCTCCAGACGCCGCGCAGTAGCGGCAGGTATTTGTCCGGATCGGCGCTGGCCAGCGCGGTCAGGCTGCGGAACTGCCAGTAGGCGGAATCATCGGAGTAGCTGTCGCTGCCGGTGCGATAGGGCTGGGGATAGTTTTCCAGGGTGTTGTAGAGTGGCACCATCACAGATTCGGCCAGCACGCCGTAACTCTGCCAGATGAGCCCCTGCAGCTCTTTGGGCATCTCCTTGCGCAGCTGGATGACGTGGGATTCGAGCTGGCGATCGACGCGGATCGGCCGCTCCGCCTTGCCCGCCAGCGGCGTACCGTCATAGGTGGCGCTCAGCACCTTGGCCACGTCCGGCACGGCGATGGGGGCATCCGGCTTCATAAACAGTGGATATTGCGCCTGCCGGGTCGCCTGTTTGTGGGAGGCCGTCAGCATGTTCTGGCCGAGCCACTCCCGATCCACGTTGTAGGGGTCGGCAATCACTCCGAATGCCTTGGCGAAGTTGAAATCTTTCGGGTCGGCGTTATCCAGCAGTTTGTGCTCGCGCACGAACTCCAGCAGCTTGGGCGAGTGCAGCACATCGGCGCTGTCGAGATTGACGCCGTGGATGCGCAGGCCGTTGGCCACCATGGCGTAGCTGTCGTCCGGCACCCGCACCGCGATCCAGTGGTGGCCGGAGCCGATCTCCATCAGCCAGGCTTCGTTCACATCTGCCAGATAGAGGCTGTTGCCCTCACCGGCGCCATATTGCTCCACATAGCGGCCGAGCAGCTCGACCCCCTCTTTGGCCGTCTTGGCCTGCGGCAGGATCAGGGTCGGGATGATGGCTTCAATCACTCCCTTCTCGATCAGCGGATCGGCTTTCTGGGCCTTGTCGTTGACCTCGGCACTGGTGGTGGCCGAGATGGCGACGTTGAACTCGTTGATGCCGCGCTCTTCATAATATTTGCCTGCCGGGTCGCTGGTGGTGGCATCCCAGTCGTGGATGGCGGAGTAGGCGGAAAATGCCTTGGGCATCGGCACTTCCAGCCCGTTGCCCAGTTTCCAGAGTTTGCCCTCGTTCTGCTGCGCGGGCCGGAAGGCGAGGTACTTGTTCCAGTTGTTGACGCCAAAATCCTCGTTTCTGGCGATCATCACGCTGCCGTCGGCGCTGGCCCCCTTGCCGACGATGAGGCCGGTACAGGCGTCGGCACTGGTGCCAAGCAGGGTGAGCAGGGTGGCGGAGAGAAGACTCAAGGTGTGTTTTTTCATAGGTGTACCCGAAGGGTTGCGGTGAGTGAGAGTCAGACGAGGGGATGAGGTGTGGGGAGGCTGCAACTCCGAACTGGCAGCGGAGTGAGCACGACAGATTGGTCTGCCTGTTATTGGTTTTTCGAACAGATCATCCATGACACGGCTGGCTGGTTGTGATGTGCGCCAAAATTGTATTCCCAAGTGGTTGTTTATTTTGTGATCGAGCTGCGGTTCCTGACTTTTCTCTGGCATCGTGGCGCATGGACGGCAAAATGTGCCAAAACAGCGTGAGCTGGCAGCAGATGAGTCATGATTCTGACGCCAGTTTGCGTGGGAGACGTGGTGAGATCCGCCATATCTCTGGATCTCGCACTATCTGACAAGTTGGCCTGTAACTTGCTGGTTTAATTAATAATAGTGGGGCATGACGCCCCATGTGACCGGATCAGCCTGTGCCCATTGCCGCAGATGCGCACTGAATTGGAGCCCCCATGGATATCAAACCCTACAGCCAGCAGCTTGCCCAGAGCGCCTCCAACAACCGCGCCCTCGCCACCCTCAACAGTGCCAGTAGCGGCGGTCAGGGCGGTGGCTGGGAGGAGATGGTCAGCCTCTCCACCCAGCGCATGACCGGCCAAGCCCAGCAGGTGCTGACCTACGAACATCTGGCCAAGAACAACAAGCTGCCGCCGGCGCTGGATATGAGCTCCGACAAGGGGGGCGTGGTGCAGCAGCTGGTGGACAAGGCGCTTGGTTTCGATCGCAAGAAGTTCAACGAGATCGAAGAGAAGCTCAAGACCATCGCCGATAACAAGAAGCTGACGCCGGAAGAGCGGGCGGAGCAGAGCAAGCCGCTCAACGAACAGCGAGAGGCGATGCTCAAGGAGGCGATGGATCGCCTGACCGGCAAGAAGAGCTCATCCAAAGATGAGGCCAAAACTGCCTGATCCTGCCGCTGTTCTGAGATCTACCCGGTCGGCACCGATGGGCCAGTGTCGACCGCCGATGGGCAAGCTTCTGCCACCTCTTTTGACCTCACCTCCCCACAGGCGCACAATGTCCGCGCATTGAGCCAGTCGAGGAGTCCGCCGTGTACAACTTCCAATATGCCAATCCGACCCGTATCTGTTTCGGCGAGGGGCAGATCGCCAGCCTGCCCGAACTGATCCCGCCCGGCAGCCGGCTGCTGGTGCTCTACGGCGGTGGCAGCATCAAGCAGAACGGGGTGTATGAGCAGCTGACCCAGGCGCTGGAAGGGGTGACGTGGCAGGAGTTTTCCGGCATCGGCGCCAACCCCAGATACGAGCTGTTGATGGAGGCGGTGGAGCAGGTGAAGCGCGAGCGCATCGACTTCTTGCTAGCCGTCGGCGGCGGCTCGGTAGTGGATGGCACCAAGTTTGTTGCGGCGGCCGCCTGCTACGAGGGGGATGATCCCTGGGATATCTGCGGTAAACAGGCGAGTGTGCACAAGGCGCTGCCGATGGGCTGCGTGCTGACCCTGCCAGCCACCGGCTCCGAGAGCAATCCCACCTCGGTGGTGAGCCGGGGGGATGTGAAGGTCTCCTTCAGAAGCCCGCTGGTGCAGCCGCAATTTGCGGTGCTCGACCCGACCACCACCTACAGCCTGCCGCCGCGCCAGACCGGCAATGGCGTGGTGGACGCCTTCGTCCATATTGCCGAGCAGTACCTCACCTTTCCGGTGGGAGGCGAGGTACAGGATCGGCTGGCGGAAGGTTTGCTGCAGGTGCTGGTGGAGAACGGCCCCAGGGCGCTGGTGGAGCCGACCAACTATCAGGTGCGGGCCAATCTGATGTGGGCCGCCAGTCTGGCGCTCAACGGCCTTATCGGTTGCGGGGTGCCACAGGATTGGGCCTCTCACGCCATCGGCCATCAGTTGACGGCGATCTACGGGCTTGATCACGGCCAGAGCTTGGCGGTGGTGCTCCCCTCACTGCTGCGTGAGCGGGCGAGCCAGAAGCAGGACAAGCTGGCTCAGTTTGCCGAACGGGTGTGGCATTCGACCCGCGAGGACAAGGCCCTGCGCATCGAAGAGGCGATCATCCGCACCGAGCAGTTCTTCCAGAAGATGGGATTGGGTACCCGGCTGGCCGACTATGGCCTCAGCGAAAGCTGCATTCCGGCGGTCTGCTCCAACCTCAAGCGGGTGGGGCGCACCGCGCTCGGTGAGCAGCAGGATATCGACCCGGATCGGGTGGCACGCATTCTCGCCCGGGCGCTATAAGTCGGCGCCGGTTTGTTTCCCTAGCTGATGATTTTCCCAATTAAAGGGGGCCGCTTGTTGCGGCCCTCTTGCATCACGGGTTAGCCGATCACTCGGTGCGCGCCTTGAGATAACCGGCGTAATCCGGGATCTGTACGCTGAACGCCTGCCGCATATGGGGGCTGTCCATGATGAAATCGGCGGTCGCCTCGTTGGTGGCGACCGGGATGTTCCAGACTGCCGCGAGGCGCAGCAGCGCCTTCACGTCCGGATCGTGCGGCACCGCATTGAGGGGATCCCAGAAGAAGATCAGCACATCGATCTTCCCTTCGGCGATCAGGGCGCCGAGCTGCTGGTCGCCCCCCATGGGGCCGGAGAAGAGGCAGGTGATGGGCAGTTGCGCCTTCTTGCCGAGCATGGTGCCGGTGGTGCCGGTCGCATAGAGATGGTGGAGCTTGAGCTCCTCCTTGCGGCGCATCACCCAGTTCAGCAGAGGGGTCTTCATGTTGTCGTGAGCCACCAGTGCCACCCGTTTGTGGGGCGCCATCTCGCGTGCAATCTGTTCCATGGAAATCGTCCGTAGCATTGTTATTGGAAGAGAGCCGTATCCTAATCGAAAGCGGCGCCCGTTGCCTTGCCGGGCGCCGTAACTGTGATCACTTCGACTGTTCAATCCACTGCTTGTTCTTCTGCTCCAGCACCGAGATGGGCAACATGCCGTATTCCAGCACATGGTGGTGGAACTCCTTGAGGTCAAAGCCTCCGCCCAGTGCCTGCTCTGCCGACTCCCGCATCCGGATTAGCGCCAGCTGGCCTGCCTTGTAGGAGGTCGCCTGACCGGTGTAGGCCATGTAGCGCGGCACCTCGGAGCTGATGTCCCCCGCCCCCAGCGCCGAGTTCTCCTTCATGTAGTTGACAGCCTGATCGTGGCTCCAGCCATACCAGTGGATACCGGTATCCACTACCAGCCTCATCGCCCTGAGCATCTCCTCGTTGAGGCGACCGAAGTATTGCAACTGGTTGTTGAAGGCGGATGATCCCTCGACCTTCACGTCTCCCACCGCCGGATCATAGAGGCCCCGTCCCTGATAGAGCCCCATGTCGTGATCCGCCAGGTATTCGGTGTAGAGCGCCCAGCCCTCCGCATAGGCGGTGTAGGAGGCGTTAGCCACGTACTGCGGGAAGTCGGGGTCCTTGGCGGCCAGCTCCTGGGCGATGGTGATCTGGAAGTGGTGACCCGGCGCCGCCTCGTGGGCCAGCAGGGTGCTGATGTTCCAGCTCTGCAGACCATAGGGGTAGTATGTGTTGAGGAAGAACTGCCCCTTGCGGCCGGTCTGCGGGTTGCCGTCCTGATACCAGGCCACCCCGCCGTATGGCGCATCTTCATAGGAGACGGGCACCACCTCGTAATCCAGTTTGGGAATGGTACGTTCGGCATCGAAGAAGTCTGGCAGCACCAGTGCTGCTTTGCTCTTGAAGACGTTGTACTCCTGCAGTGCCCGCTCGTGTTCGGCCAGCGCCTGCTGCTGTGGCCCGCTCAACGTCGCCTCGGCTGCATTGTCTGGGTTGAGGCCGGCGGACCAGACCTCTAGCGGGTTCTGATAGAAGAAGGCCGGCTCGTTCAGATAGCGGAAGAAGGCGTAGATCTGGCCGCTCTGCTTGCTCTGGCTCACGTCGTCGCTGTCACACTTGCCGACGGAATGGCATACCTTGACCATTGCAGCGAAGATCCGCTCTACCTCGCTCAATCCCAGCTCATGTACCTGCTCGGGTGTCATATTGGTGGTGGTGTGCTTCTTCAGCAGCCAGCGATACCAGTCTCGCCCGTTGGTCATGCCACAGAAACCGTCGTCACACTCGCCACTACCCAAGCGCACTGCATAGGCGCCGCCATGCTGGTAATCCAGATAGTCGCGCAGCGCCAGATAACGGCTGTTGATGCTGTCCAACACGGCTTTGTAGTCTGCTCGCAGTGTGGCATCTGCATCCCCCGGCAACTGCTGCCAGCCGAGGTAGGAGCTGGCGATCGCCTCCCCATCCAGCTTGCTGTTGAGCTGGGCCAGCAGCCGGTCTACCAGCTCATCAGGCAAGGTGTTGCCCTGAACACTGGCCAGCTCGAACTGGTGTTTTACCTCGGCAAGATAGACATCATAGGCCTTGAGCCAGGTGAGGTGTTCCTGATACCAGGCCAGCTGGGTCATTGTTGTCTTTGCTCGAGTTGCCATTGCAAGTGCCGGAGTTGTGTCTGTGCGGTCGAGATCCCGTCGCCATGCGCCATCACCCGGCGTGACCCTGTCGGCCGAGCTGTGCTCGAAATAGTCGAAGTCACCGCTGACGGTGCGAGCCGCTTTGCCGCTGGCAGGGGCTGCTCCGACGTCATCTGCCAGATCCACCACGCGGTTGCGGAAGTGATGGATCGGGATCTGGGATTGGGGTAAATCGTATCCTTCAAGATTGATCTGCAAGTCCCAGCGGATCATGTCGTAGAACAGCCGATCCCGCTCACTTAGCACTGTAGGATCCAGAGCATTCAGTCGTTGGAGCAGTGAACTGTCGAGTGCTTTGCGCTTGGCGATGCTGGTGGCATCGATGGCAAAACCGTAGGGGTCGAGCGACTGGCTTTCGCGCAGGGCTTCATCCATGGTCTGCATCAGGGATGCTTTGGTGGCTGCAGGATCTGCCGGTACGTTCGAGCTGTTGTCATTGCAGGCGGCAAGAGACAGGGCAATGGCGCAGGCTAGCGCGAGCTTGTTGGGTAGGAAGTGCATGATGTAGTCCTTTCACATGTTGTTATTGTATGTCCCTGTGAGGGGCCTCAATAGTGCAACTCCCAAGCGTCTGTTTTTGCGATCTGAATAGCAAAAATACGCTTATTTTTCATGCTGATAAGTGGTGTGAAAAGCTATGCAGCCAGACATTAAAAAACCCGCCTGAGCGGGTTTTTTAATCGTTTTTTCATGCCATAACTATTCAGGATGAACCGTGGTGCAGTTGCGAATGCTGGTAGTTCTCCAGCCCGATGCGATCGATAAGGTCTAGCTGGGTCTCCAGCCAGTCCACATGCTCCTCCTCATCCTCCAGGATCTCCTGGAACAGGTCGCGGCTGATGTAGTCTTGCACCGACTCGGCATAGGCGATGGCTACCTTGAGGTCTGGGATGGCATCCATCTCCAGAGACAGGTCGCAGCGCAGCATCTCTTCGACGGTCTCGCCGATACGCAGCTTGCCCAGATCCTGCAAATTGGGCAGCCCTTCGAGAAACAGCACGCGCTTGACCAGCTCGTCGGCGTGTTTCATCTCATCAATGGACTCGTGATACTCCTTGTGCCCTAGCGCCTTGAGGCCCCAGTCATCGTAGATGCGGGCGTGCAGGAAGTATTGGTTGATGGCAATCAGCTCATTGGCCAGCACCTTGTTGAGGTGGGCAATGATCTTGGGATCTCCTTTCATCGACAGTGCTCCTTGGTTCGTGCCTGAGGCTCCGATCGTTAGAGCTTAGTCCAGAAAAGTGACAACAAGAGGTCTGGCGAGCCAGCTCGCCTGAGAAAAGGGGTGACCCTGTTGGCGGGTCGCATCAGAAAAGAGGTATCCGGATCAGGCCACTTCGTAGTAGAGCACGGGTTGCTCCTGCTCCATCTTGTCGAGCTCGGCGGCGATGATCTCCATGGTCATGCGCACGCATTTTCCACACTGGGCGCCCACCTCGAGCGACTGCTTGAGCTGGCGGAATTCGCTTTTACCTGACTGAACCGCTTTGCGGATCTGGGTATCTGTGATGCCGCGGCACAAACAGACGTACATGATGGTCACCTCTTGTGGAATGAGATGAAATCTAAATGATAATGGTTCGTAGTGCAAATAACCATTGGTAATAAGATCCCCTGCTTGCCACTGTGCAACCCCTTGGGGACAATGCTGGCAACCAGAGGAGATCACCATGCTCAAGAAACTGTTCAGCGCCCTGTTCGGGGGCGAGCCGACCAAGGCGCCGGAAGTCACTCCCACCGAATATGCCGGCTATCTCATCTATCCGGAGCCCATGGCAGAAGGTGGCCAGTATCGGCTGGCGGGCCGCATCACCAAGGAGCTGGACGGCGTGCTGCAAACCCACCGTTTCATCCGCTCCGATCTGTTTGCCAATCCGGCCGATGCCGAGCGTTTCATGGTGCAGAAGGCCCACACCTTTATCGATCAGATGGGAGATCGCATGTTCGAGCCCCGCAAATCGGCTGACAGCCAAGCTTCATGACACTGCAAGAGGTCACCCTGCTGCGCGAGGCGCTGGCCCGCGCCGGTGAGCGGCGCCTGATCTGGCTGGAGGGGGAGGAGGCCGAGTGCATTGCCCGCGCCCAATCCCTGCTCGGCGAGACCGTCTTTTGGCTGGGTGCCGGGCCCGAGAGTTATGCCCCGCAACCCGCCGCCAAGGCGCTACAGCGGCTCGGTCAGGAGTGCGACACGCTGGTGTTCAACGCCTTCAGCGGCTTTCATCCCGACGCCTTCGGGGCGCTGGCGGGCACTCTATGCGCCGGTGGCTTGCTGTTGCTGCTGACGCCGCCCAGAGTAGAGTGGCCTTTATGGCCGGATCCTGACCGGATCCGGCTGGTGGCCCAGCCGGAGGAGGCGGGCCGGGCCGGCCACGGCTTTATCGCCCGGCTGGTACGGTTGCTGGAAGGTGATCCTGCCCTCTCTCTGGATCCGCCGGTTTGCTCGCAGCCGTGGCAACCGATTGGGCCGGAGCGCAGGCTGAGCAGCGATCAGACACGGGCACTGCCCGCTATACACAAGGTGTTGCACGGCCATCGTCGTCGGCCGCTGGTGCTGAGCGCCGATCGTGGCCGTGGCAAGAGTGCGCTGCTGGGCCTGGCTGCCGCCGAGCTGCTGCGCCAGCAACCCTCGCTGAACATAGTGGTGACGGCCCCCTCGCAGGCAACGGTGGCGACCCTGTTTGCCCACGCCGCTTGCGGGCTAGAGACCACGCCGGACCAACTGGCCGGGCTGAGCTACTGTTCGCCGGATCGGCTGGTGCACGAGGCGATGAATCCCGATCTGCTGCTGGTGGATGAAGCGGCCGCCATTCCGACCCCGTTGCTCGAGGCCATGCTGGCCCGCCACAGCCGCATCGTGTTTGCCACCACCGAGCATGGTTACGAGGGGACGGGGCGCGGTTTTCACCTGCGCTTCAAGCGGGTGCTTGATAGCCAGACCCCGGATTGGCAGGAGATCCACCTAGGTGAACCCATTCGCTGGAGTGAGCGCGATCCGCTGGAGCCGCTGATTTTCCGCCTGCTCGGCCTCAATGCCGAAGTGGCGGCGCCTATGTCGCCGACCAACCCGAGCTGGCGTCTGGTCAGTCAGGAGGCGCTGGAGAGCGACGAGTCGTTGCTCAACCAGCTGTTCGGCTTGCTGGTGCTGGCTCACTACCAGACTACGCCGAGCGATCTCAGATCCCTGCTGGAGAGCCCGGATCTCGATATCCATCTGCTGGAGCAGGACGAGAGCCTGCTGGGGGTGTCCTTGGTGGCGCGGGAAGGGGAGATAGAGCCCGAACTGGCCGAGGAGATCTGGGCCGGTCGCCGCCGTCCGCGCGGCCATCTGCTGCCCCAGTCGCTGCTGGCCCACGCTGGTTTTAAAACGGCGGGGGGGCGCAGCTACGCCCGGGTGATGCGTATCGCCATCCACCCCGAGCTGCACCGGCACGGACTGGGTTCGCTGCTGCTTGGCAAGCTTGAGGAGCACTATCGTCAGATTGGCATCGACTACCTCGGCTCGGCCTTTTCGGCCAGCGCCGACCTGCTCCCTTTCTGGCGCAAGGCAGGGCTGGAGGTGCTGCGCATCGGCCTGCAACGGGATGCCGCCAGCGGCTGCCACGCAGCCCTGCTGCTAAAGGGGCTGAAACCCGAGCATGAGCCCGAGCTGGATCAGTGGCAGCAGCGTTTCATTCGCCAGCTGCCGACCTTGCTGGCGGGTGAACTGAAAGGATTGGATCCCGAGTTGGTATGGCAATGTTTGCAAGGCAGCACCGTCACCGCGGCTGAGCTTGGCGAGTTCGAGCGTGATGAGGTTGAGTGCTTTGCCCTGCATCACAAGCCGTTTGAACTGAGCCAGTCGAGCCTGCAGTTGTGGCTGGCGCGCAATCTGGATGTGCTGGCTTCGCTGACTCCTGACGAGCGTTATCTGCTGATCGCTACCATCTGGCAATATGCCGATTGGGGAATGCTGGCCGCGAGGTTGCAACTGGCGGGCAAGCCCGCCGTGATCAAGAGGTTGCGGGCGCTGCTGGCGCGTCTCTTGAGTTCCCCTACCACTCGATAGGTTTGCCCTGCCAGTCGAGAAAGCTTAGTTCACCATCCGGTTGCAGCCGGTTCATCAACTGCACAAGATGCTCGGCTACCAGCTCGGGACTCTGCACATTTCCCGCCGGTACATTGGCGTGAAACGGGCGGGATAGTTGGGTATCCACTGTGCCGGGATGGAAGGCCAGCAATTTGACGCCGGGGGCCCGCCGGGCCAGCTCGATGGCGGCACACTTGAGCAGCATGTTGAGGGCTGCTTTGGATGCGCGATAGCCATACCAGCCGCCTGCTCGGTTGTCGCCAATGCTGCCGACCCGAGCGCTGAGAACGGCCAAGGTGCAAGGCTCGCGGCCAAACAGCGGTAACAACTGGCTGATCCAGCGCAGCGGCAGCAAGGCATTGGTCTGGTAGAAGCGGGTCATGGCATCGAGATTGATTGCTTCTAGTCGCTTCTCTGGCTGGATCTCCCCCTGATGCAGGATGCCATTGCAGATCACCACCCTGTGCGGTCTCGGCACCACTTCCGCGATGCGCGCCACCACTTCTGTCATCTGCTCATCGCTGTAATCACAACATAGCCAGTGCAGACCCGGTGATGAGAGGCCAGCAGGTGCGGGCTGACGGCTGATGGCAATCACTGGCCCGACCCCCGCCGCCAACCAGTGTGTCACCAGAGCCACCCCGATACCGCCAGAAGCGCCAATCACGACTATGCCTTCACTCATCTCAGGCTCCTTGTGAGTACATGATGGATTTCTCCATCTGCCAATGTTGTCCTGATTGGCAGATACGATCGTGCCAGCCTGCGGGATCAAGCGGTTAAGGCTGCAATCTTGCCGAGATCCGAGCCACTGGGTGAATTCCATTCCTATACTGAGGGAAAACCGCAGCGGTCTGCTGCCCGCGCAACCAGAATGAGAGTCACCATGATGTCCAAAGATGGGGAAGAGCGTAAATCTATCCTGACCGAAAGTGGCACCAACGAGCTTGAGATCATCGAGTTTCACCTCAAGAAGCAGCTACCGGACGGCCGTGAAAAAACCGCTTATTACGGGATCAACGTCGCCAAGGTGCGCGAGGTGATCCGGGTGCCGGAAACCACAGATTACCCCAATGCCCAGCGCCATATGGTGGGGGTCTTCTCCCTGCGGGATCGGCTGATCCCGCTGGTGGATCTGGCGGGCTGGCTCGGCATCAAGACCAACCCTGACCCCAGCCACAAGGTGGTGATCGTCACCGACTTCAACAAGATGGCCAACGGTTTTCTGATCGACAGTGTCAGCAGGATCCACCGGGTCTCCTGGGAGGATGTGGAGTCCCCCAGCCAGTTTCTGGAGGCGGGGGAGAACGACTGCGTGGTGGCCGTGGTCAGGCGCGATGGCAACCTCATCATGATCCTCGATTTCGAGAAGATCATCGCCGACATCAACCCCGAGCTCAGCATGGAGAAGTACGACGTCACCCAAGATCGCAAGGTGCTCATTGACGATCGCATGATGGCGCTGCGCCAGGGCAAAACCATTCTGGTGGTGGACGACTCGGCCTTTATCCGCAAGATGATCGAGACCACCCTGCGCACCGCCGGTTACAACGTGATCACGGCCAAGGACGGGGGAGAGGGGCTGGAGATGATGACGGATTTCGATCGTCTGGCCCAGGAGGAGAGAATGCCGGTGACCGGCTTCGTCAATGCGGTGATCACCGATGTGGAGATGCCGCGCATGGATGGCATGCACCTGCTCAAGCGGCTGCGGGACACCCCCTCCTACAAGGAGATGCCCATCGTGATGTTCTCCTCCCTGATGAGCGATGATAACCGCCAGAAAGCACTGCAACTGGGGGCCAACGATACCATCACCAAGCCCGAGATAGGGCGCATGGTGGGGATGATGGATCATATGCTTCTGGGGATTGCCCCACCCTCGCCCGCCAACAACATCTGACCTGCCATTAACTTGCCATTGGCCGGTCGAATTCACTGACCAGTGCCTCAAGCGGCCACTCCTTGCCAAGGGGTGGCCGCGCTGTTTTGGCTGTTTGCTGCGATTCCAGACGCCCCTTGTCTCCCGGATACGATTTATGTAATGATAATTATTATCATTTGTTGGTGTGAAGCATATGACAGCAACCTGGGTGAAGGGGTGGGTCGAGTCGACCGAAGGTGGCAGCAGCATGAGTCACTGGAAACAGCAGACCCGAGAGGGCAACCGGCTGTTTGACTGCGGCGAGTATCATCAGGCGCTGGCCCATTATCAGCAGGCGCTCTGGCTGGCTCGTCAGCAATTGGTGCAGTGGCATGACGCCGATGAGGCGGTGGCTGCGCTGGTTGTGGCTCACCACAATCTGGCGGATCTGCTGGTGGCCATGACTCTGCCCGATCGCGCCGCCGACCTGCTCTGCTATGTGCACGACTGCCTGCTGGCGACCTGTCACTCCCCCGCTTGCTCCTCTCGCCTGCGAGAAGCCGCGTTGCGCCATACCCGTACAACCCGTGCCGAGTTGCTGACGTTCGTACAGCGCCACGGCAGCCACGCCGGGATCATGCGTTCGCTCGGTCACTGCCTGTGTCAGAGCGAGCCCCCATCCCGGCTCCATTAATCCGAACAGAGGTCATCATGAGCCATACCCTGCCAGCCCTGAACTATGCCTACGGCGCACTGGAACCCCATATCGATGCACTGACCATGGAGATCCACCATAGCCGTCATCACCAGACCTATATCAACAACCTCAACGCCGCGCTGGAAGGGGTGCCAGAGCTGGCCGCAATGCCGGTTGAGGATCTGCTGCGCCGCTTCGACACCCTGCCAACCGCCCTGCAGGGGGCGGTCCGCAACCATGGTGGCGGCCATGCCAACCACTCCCTGTTCTGGCTGGTGATGAGCCCGCAGGGGGGCGGTGAGCCGGGTGGTGAGCTGGCTCTGGCCATCGAGCGGGAATTGGGGGGATTCGATGCCTTCAAGCAGGCCTTCACTCAGGCGGCCCTGAGCCGCTTTGGTAGCGGCTGGGCCTGGCTGGTGGTGGACAAGGCTGGCAGATTGCAGGTGGAGAGCAGTGCCAACCAGGATAGTCCCCTGATGCATGGCCATACCCCGATCCTGGGGCTGGATGTGTGGGAGCACGCCTACTATCTCAAGTACCAGAACAAGCGTCCTGACTATATCGCAGCCTTCTATCAGGTGGTGGATTGGGCCGAAGTGGCCCGCCGCTATCAGGCGGTGCGAGGCTGACTTGGTCGCTGGGAATTGGTTTGCAGTACAGCCGCCACAACCCGCGCTGTAATAACAAGACCCGCCAGTTGGCGGGTCGTCTGTTTATGGTGTGGCAGTGCTGACGCTGGCGGCTGAAGGGGTCATCGGCAATGTGGGCAAGGCAGCGCTGGGCATCTCGGCGGTGGTTTGTGCCGCGGGTTTGGCGGGAGTGACTGGCTCAGTCGTTGCCGCAGCGGATAAAGCTAGCGTGACTTGTTCAGTCGCGGCCGAGGCAGATGGAGTAGCCGACTCGGTGGCAACCGCGGCAGAAGCTGCCGCTGGCTTGGCCTCATCCACCGCCGGTTTGGGTTGTTTTAGGCAGGGTTGCAGGCTGCCGATGGTGCTCAGTGACTGGCAAGGCACAGGCAGACCGATGGGGACCGGTGCCCCGAGGAACTTGGGCCCCTTGTCCAGTACATAGAGGTCGAGCAGCCCCATCAGGCGGGCAAAGACTTCCCGCACCCGGGTGCGGATCCCCTGATAGGCGCTGGGATCCTCGGCATTGAAGCCGACCGCATCGATACCGAAATGGCGGGCGATGAAAATGGCCCGCTCGTTATGAAAGCCCTGGGAGACAACGGTAAAGCGCTCCTGGCCGAACACCTCTTTGGCGCGAACCACTGAGTCGAGGGTGCGGAATCCGGCGAAATCCATATAGATGGCGGAGGCGGGGATGCCCGCCTTGATCAGGGCGCGGCGCATCTGGCGCGGCTCGTTATACTGCACGGTGGCGTTGTCACCGGAGACGATGATGAAGTCCACCTTGGCATTGTTGTAGAGCTCGGCCGCCGCCTTGATGCGGTATTTGAAGTAGTGGTTGGGGCCGCCACCGGAGAGATATTTGGAGGTACCCAGCACCACCGCAACCCGGTTGTAGGGCACCTTGTCCACCCGATCGTAGGTGTAGTGACGGGCATCCGAGACGATCCACTCGCTGTAGCCCAGCAGCATGGCAATCAGGGCCAGCAGCAAAACGAGGCAGGCGAGGAGGATCTTGGCAAACTTCTTCATGCGCGGTGCGGTCAGGGTCTGAAGTTGGGAGTGGCTATCGGCATTCTATTACAACTCGGCCGCTGGCGTCAGGCTTGATAACGGGCGGGCACCTCATTCGGGCAGAGGTTGTCGCAGCAGAGGCCGGGAGAGCGGGAGGATAAAGCGAGGGGCTGCGGCGGCAGCCCCTCGGTTAGGTGAAGGTCTATCAGTGGGCGGAGTCGTTACCCTTGCAGGCGTCTGACTCCTTGTTGGCTTGCCACCAGGGCAGCAGATCCCGGGCGAGCCACGCCTGATAGGCGTCGCTGTCGTTGGCGATCAGCCGGTCCAGCTCCCCTTCGAAGTCGCTCATCGCCTGCTGTCGATCCGGATTGCGCAGCGCCTGTGCCAGCGCCAGCCAGCTGGCGCCGCGACCGGTATCGTTGAGGAAACGGTGCACGGTATAGGACCAGGAGTAGACCATCTCGCCACCCTGGTCGTAGTCAAGGTGGAGGATCGCCGCCAGTGTCGGGCGCTGGTTGGCGGGGCGGTTTGCCACGTTATCCAGACCCCGGGCAAAGCACTGGCCGTGGGCGATGTACTCTGCAATCCCCTCGGCCCACCAGGTGGTGCGGTTGAGCGGATAGTGGCCGAAACTGCCGTACTGGTTGAAGCGCCCATCCAGATAGTGAACGTACTCGTGGCGCAGGTTCCACACCTGGAAGGCAGGGCGTTTCCACTCCGCCTCATAGGCGAAGAAGCGGGCCTGATTGCCGGGGCGAGCCGGATCCCCCTCGATATAGATGCCGCCATTGTCGGTGGAGACACCAAACAGCGCGCTGCCGTAGCGGCCCCAGTCGGCGGAGGAGTTGAAGATCACCAGCTCCAGCGCCTCGTTGTGATCATCGGCCACCGGTTGCCAGCCTGTCTCCATCTGCTGGTGGAAGCGCTGCTCCTCGTCACCCAGCTCGCGGCAGATCCCTTCGGCCTGAGCCTGGGTCAGATCCTGGGCGCGCAGACGCAGGGTGGGCGAGCAGGTGTGCTCGAACGGCAGAATATCTTCCATGCGGATCGGTGTGCAAAGCCCGGCAAACTCGCCGCTGACACAAGCCTCGCTGGTGCGATCCGTGTAGGTGAGGTAGTAGCTGGAGAGGGTCAGGGATACCTCTTCCAACATGGCAGCCGGATGCTGTCCGCCCGGGATCAGCCCCTGCTGGCGCATGATGGCGATGACATCGCGATCCAGTTGTTGGCGGTAGGCGATCGCCTTATCCGGGCTGGTGTGATGGAGGTAGCGCATCATCTGGTAGAGACGGCTATGGGCATCGAGGATGTTGTTGAAGATAAACAGATCCCGTGAGCCATCGCGCTGTTTCCAGAGGGCCAGCTCGCTCAGGCCCAGTTGCAGCAGGCTCTGGCGCAATGCCGCCTCCTGTTGCAGCACAGCTGCGCTGAAGTCTGCCTGCTGACCGTAAGAGGCGCTCTGATCGACCAGATTGAGCAGCTCGAACAGGCCATCGGCCCAGGGTTTGTGGCCATTGATCTGTGCCGCATGTTGCACCGCATAGCCGAGCGCCTGGTTGAGCTGGGCCAGCATGGGGGCGGCACTCTGGCGGAAGGCGGCTTGCCCAAGTTGTCCTTGCGCCGCTACGCTCCAGGCTTCCAGCACTGTGCCAGCCTGATCCTGTGGTTCGGCACCCAGCAACAGGGGGTGGTTGAGCAGATCAATCATTACCCCGGCCAGAGCCCGGGCGGCCTGATCACTCTCTTTGCCAACGCCGCCGTGGTAGTTGTGGGCGCGCACATAGTAGAGCAGCTTGTCCATTGCCGGATGGGTCGGCTGGTTGGCCGCCAGCAGGGCACGCATGCCGCGAACCACCGCCATCAGCTTGGCGTCATCGTGGCCGTAATCCGCCTGCCAGGCAGGGCTGTTCTGGCCGCTCACGTCGGCCACCAGTTTGGCGGCATCGCTGTCGAGCAGATCCACATCGGGCTGCTCTGGCTCGGAGCAGAGACGACCGTTGGCGCGGCGGCACTCCAGCTGCTCCTCCTTGCTGGCCAGCACGATGGGGCGATTGAGCACCCGACTCTCCTGCCACTCTTTGCTCTCTGGCAGGGGCTGCCACTCGCCGCCGGCGACCGGGTATTGGTAGCCGCTATCTTGCAACGTTACCTGAACCTCGCTGCCAGCGGGGATCACCTGACGACAGATGCGATAGCGGATGGTGTTGCTCCCCTCCTTGCGCTCCTGCGGCTCATCACACTCCTGCTGAGGCGTGAGCTGATCCAGCTGCCACTGATAACGACGCCAGACATGGAGCTCGCTGACCTGAGCGGCTGCCTGACTGCCTGCCACCGGTTGCAGACGGAAAAAGATCTGCTCCAACCGGCCATCCCGCTCGCTCGGGGTCTCTTCAAGTACCTGCAACTGCTGCCAATCCTGCGGCTGATAGTGCCACTCCGACTCGGTGCAGCGGCCTTGTGCGTTGAGTTCGAAGCGATCCAGCTCCCTTTCGCTCTGACCCAGGATGATGGCTTGTGGCAGTGGCAGGCGATCCTGCCGTTGGGCGGTCGGCGTGCCCGCCAGTTGCTCCCAGCGACCCTGCTTGAGGCCATAACCAAAGTCATAACTGCTGGCCGGGATCAGCTTGCCCGCCGGAATCCGATCTTCACAGCGCACGAAGCGGATCTGCCAGCCCGCATCTACCTTGAGCTGCGGCTCGCCACACTGTTGCTCGGCCAGTGCGGCGAGAGCGCTGCTCTGCCAGTCGAAGCGACGGTAGACCCTGAGCTGCTGATAGGGGGCGTTGCTGCTGCGCGCCTTGAGCTCGTAGGTGATCTCGGTGATGCGAGCGGCCAGTTGCCGGCTCGATTCGCCAGTCAGCTGATACTGTCGCCAGTCATTGGGGGAGTAGTTGGCTTGCGCCGAGGATGTAGCCAAAAGCAGGGGGCCTGCCAGCAGCAGCCACCCGGTACCTGAACGGTTCATTTTTATCCCTTTGTTGTTGTTTGTGTATTGTCTTGCGAGTAATCGCAAGGCAATTTACAGGGACTCAAAAGAATATCAATGATTTTTTAAATGACATATAAATCAATGGCATAGTGTTGATTTATATGCTTGCTGTTTTTGAACTCCTACTGCCGTAGTGAGGGCTCACATGCGACTTTATTGAAGAAGTTGTTAGTTGTGTAAAGTGAGAGTCAGATCTCCTTTAATCAACACGAGACATGTAGCAAATGACCAGGAAAAGCGAGATTTTCCTATGGCTTAAGCCACATTATCTGGGCACATGATGGCTTGTGACTCAATCAGCAAAGCCAGCTATTTGTTCGTGAGGAGGTGGGATGAAAAGATATTGGCCGCCTGTATGGGTAGCACAGGCGACCTGATAAGAGTTGCTTTCAACACCACCTGCTCATCTGTTTCGCGCCAATTTCAGCGTCACTACAGATGAGTCATCAGAGATAGCTGACAGTCACGATCGCCATGTTGTTGGCATTGGTCACTTTGTAGCTGATAGTGCTGCTAATTGAGCTGATTTGACCGGCTTGCTGCAAGTGAGCCAAAGGCATGGTTTGCTTGTTCATGCCTGAATAGCAGGTCACGCTGCTGTCAGAAAAATCACATGGAGATTCGTAGATAGTGCCAGTAAACGTCACTGAGCCATCAGCTGCAGAAGCAGTGGATGGCATCAAGGCGGAACCAAGCAGCAAGGAAGTGAATACAGAGAGAACAGTCTTGCGAACTAAACGGTAGGCGGTGTGTTGAGCTTTCATATATATGTCCTTTTCGTCACAGGTGTTGTACGAAAAGGGCAACGCAATCAAAGAGTAATGCCATAAATCGGCAATAACATCACTCTTCTCAGATGGCAGCTCCGCTGTCTTAGGTATCAAAACCCTTAGACCGGTGGCTTTGCGTCCCGACCTTTCGATCGGTTTGCCCTTTACTCTATGTCTAGATGATAACACTCCACTTTGAGAAATCAATCGGCTTAAAAATCATGAGAGATGGATCACAGTTAGTCTGCATAATTAATAACGTATATTTATTTTTTTATCTCAAATCTTGCCTGTGAATATTGCGGACAAGCATCTATATTAGCGCGCCATATCTATGATTAATATGCAATGTAGTAGATGTATATTTATGTAAGGGCTGCCAATAATTTGATTACCTGATTACCTGATTACCTGATTACCTGATTACCTGATTACCTGATTACCT
>NZ_JAJNOE010000027.1:0-43532 GCF_027854445.1 Aeromonas sp. PI_26 | reverse complement strand
TAAAATGTGTAAACCTATTTAAGGACTAGACATCTTTTGTTGAGGCCGTCATGTTACCCAGCCACTTTTTCGCCAATCTCGCCCGCATGAAACTCATCTACCGCTGGCCCCTGATGCGCAACATCCAGCCGGAAAACATCGCCGAGCACAGCCTGCAGGTCGCCATGGTGGCCCATGCCCTCGGCATCATCAAAAACCGGCTGTTTGGCGGCAGCGTGAATGCCGACCGCGCCGCCGTGATGGCCCTCTACCACGACAGCAGTGAGGTGCTGACCGGCGATCTACCCACCCCGGTCAAATACTTCAATCCCGAGATCGCCCGCGAGTACAAGAAGATAGAACTGGCCGCCGAGCAGCGTCTGCTCGGCATGCTGCCGCCGGAACTGGTAGAGGATTTTCGCCCGCTGCTCGATTCGGCAGCCCAAGATGGCGAGCTGGCCAGGCTGGTCAAGGATGCCGATACCCTCTGCGCCTATACCAAGTGCCTCGAAGAGATTAATGCTGGCAATCGGGAGTTTGAACCGGCTCGCAAACGCCTCGAAGCGATGCTGGAAGCGCGGATGAGCGATGAGATGCGCTACTTTATCGACACCTTCGTGGCCAGCTTCTCCCTGCCGCTCGATGAGCTGAACACACACTAAGACAAGTCACTCGAGCTGAAAACAGAAGGGCCCGCCGGTTTGCACCGGCGGGCCCTTCGTTCTTTATCGTCTGATCAGATGTGGCGCATCAGTGACCCAGCTCGCGGGAGGGTACCAGACCGCTCGCCCGCCAGGCGGGATAGAGGGTCGCCACCAGACTCATCAGGATGGCGGCGCCCGTCACGATGAGCAGGTCCTGCATATGCAACTCGGTCGGCAAGAAGTCGATAAAGTAGATATCCGGATTGAGGAAGCGATGGCCGATGAGCTTTTCGACAACGCTCAGGATCTGGGTCAGCTTGCTCGAAAGCAGCCCGCCCAGCAGTGCACCGAGCAGCGCACCGGCCACGCCGTTGACCATGCCCTGAATGACGAAGGTAAGCCGGATCTGGCCGGGGCTCGCCCCCATGGTCTTCAGGATGGCGATCTCGCTGCGCTTCTCGTTCACCGCCATCACCAGAGTGGAGACGATGTTGAAACAGGCGACGGCCACCACCATCAGCATCACCACATACATGACGGTACGCACCATCTGGATGTCCTGATAGAGGTAGCCCTGGCTGTTCATCCAGCTGCGGATGTAAACATGATGAGGGAACTGCTGCGCCGCGGCTACGGTGATGGATTGCGCCTTGAGCACATCGCTCACCCGCAGGCTGAAGCCCTCCACATCGCTGCCCATGCCGGTGATCGCTTGCGCATCGGCCAGATGCATAAAGCCGAGCAGGCCGTCGAGCTGACCGCCGATCTCCAGCAGCCCCACCACAGTCAAGGCTTCGCGGCGGGGATTCTTGATCCCGGCCTGATCGCCCCCTTGCGGCAGCAGCAGGGCAACCGAGTCCCCCACCTTGACCCCCAGCTTGTCGGCGATGGTCTTACCCAAGATCACCCCACGTTCACCCGGTTGCAGCTCACGCAGGCCACGGCCCGTCATGTATTTGCCCGCATCCGACAGATTGGCTTCAAGATCGGGCAGCACGGCGCGCAGTTGCACCCCCTTGAGGGCAGAGCCATGCTCCAGCAGGCCATTGAGGCGAATGACCGGGGCTGCCGCCTCAACGCCCGGCTGAGCCAGCAGGTAGTCACGCAAACGTGGCCAATCTGGCAGCGGCCGCTCGACGGCGTCCAGTTCACCTTGCGGCACGACCGAGAGCACCCGATCTTTAAGCTCCCGCTCGAAACCGTTCATGGCGGAGAGGCCCAGGATCAGCGCCATCACCCCGAGGGCAATACCGATCAGGGAAGAGGCAGAGATAAAGGCGATAAACCCGTTGCGACGGCGGGAGCGGCTGTAACGCAGGCCCAGAAAGAGGGGCAGCGGTTTGAACATCAGGCAACCTCCGCCATCACGCCGCTCACCAGGGTCACCCGGCGATGGAGCTTGGCCGCCAAGCTCAGGTCGTGGGTCACCACCACAAACGCAGTGCCCAGTTCACGGTTCAGTTCACACAGCAATTCGTACACCGCGGTGGCACTGGCGTGATCCAGATTGCCGGTGGGTTCGTCCGCCAGCACCAGACTCGGTTCGTTGACCAGCGCTCGGGCGATCGCCACCCGCTGACGTTCGCCACCGGAGAGCTCGGAGGGACGGTGATTCAAGCGATGGGAGAGCCCCACCCGCCCCAGCATCTTGGTTGCCTTTTCGGTGGCAACCGCCACCGACTCACCGGCGATCAGCAGCGGCATGGCCGCATTTTCCAGCGCACTGAACTCGGAGAGCAGGTGGTGGAACTGATAGACAAAGCCCAGTTCGCGGTTGCGAAAACGGGCCTGGGTACGGCTGTCCCAGTGGTGAATATCTTCCCCCTTGAACAGCACGGCGCCACTGGAGGGGTTGTCCAGCGCCCCCATCAGATGCAGCAGAGTGGTCTTGCCGGAGCCGGAGCTCCCCACCACCGCCAGCATTTCACCGGGTGCGACGCAGAGATCGATCCCCTTGAGCACCTGAGTCTCCAGCTCCCCCTCTTTATAGACATGGTTGAGCGCCTGGCAGCGCAGCAGAGGTTCACGGGATACGGCTTCATTCATAACAGGGGCTCCACTTGCCTCGGTAACAACGCTGGCACCCGCAACTACGGGGGCACCAGTCACAACAGAAGATGCATTAATCACGGCATTACTCATAACGCAGCGCCTCGGCCGGTTTCACCCGCGCGGCGCGGGCCGCCGGATAGAGGGTGGCACTGAAGCTCAGCAACACGGCGCCCAGCAAGATGGTGATGACCTGAGCCGGCTCGACAATGACCGGCAGGCCACTGCCACCCGCCGCCATATAGAGGTTGAGCCCCACCGCATTGAGCAGATGGTTGAGACCCAAAGAGAGCGCAAGGCCCGCCAGTCCGCCAAACAGAGCGCCAATCACCCCGCTGGAGGCGCCGAGCACCATGAAGATTTTAACGATCCCTGATTCACTCATGCCCATGGTGCGCAGGATGGCCACTTCGCCCTCCTTGTCCGTCACCACCATCACCAGAGCGGAGAGGATGTTGAAAGTAGCGACGGCGATGATCAGCACCAGCATCAGCCCCATCATCCGTTTTTCCATGGCGACCGCCTGGAACAGCTCGCCCCGCTCGCGGCGCCAATCCTGCCACAGCAGCCCATCCGGCAACGGCGTCTTGATCACCTCGTCAGCGGCAAAGGGATCATCGAGCCAGAGGCGAATGCCACCGACGGTTTCTGGCGGCAGACGCAGCAGCCGCTGGGCATCCCCAAGCGCGATCAGCGCAATCTGGTTATCCACATCGGCGCCGACCCCGAAGATGCCGGAGACGGTAAAGAGGCGCTGGGCCGGTACCCGACCAAACGGAGTGAAGCGGGTCCCCTCGGTCAGGATCAGGCGAACCTGATCGCCGATGGAGACATTGAGACGACGTGCCACCCCCTGCCCCAGCACGATGCGGTAGTGGCCAGCCTGCAGGGTATCGAGGTGCCCCCCCAGCATCTGGGAGTGCAGGATGTCATCCTTGGGCCACTTTGCAGGGTCGATCCCCTGCACACTCACCCCGGTCAGCTGGCCGGGGCTTTGCAGCATTCCTTCGCTGTCGAGCATGGGGGCAGAGGCAACCACATGGGGTAATTTGGCCAGATCCGGCAACCCTTGCGGGTCTGCATCAATGCGGCCAGCCTGATTGGTCACCACCACATGGGGGATCACCCCGAGGATGCGCCCTTTGAGCTGCCCTTCGAAACCGTTCATCACCGAAATGACCACCATCAGGGCGGCAACCCCGATGGCGATGCCAAAGGTAGAGAACAGGGAGATAAATGAGACGAAGCGATTGCTGCGCTTCGAGCCTGCATAACGCAGGCCGATGGCCAGCGAAAGGGGCTGAAAAAGTCCGGTCTTCAAGGATATGTACGTTGCCAACAAAATAAGATACCGGATAATAAAGGGAAACCGTCCATGACAACAAGGGATAGCCTCCATGCAGGAACAGTTCTTCAGCGTTACTCATGCCATGCCGGTCAATGTGATCCCCATGCCGGCAGACTTCCATCTCCCTTCGCTCACGGAGCTGGACGCTGAGCTGCCGGAGCCTTTTCGCATCTCCTCGGCCATCACCTCCATCGACATGGTGACCAGCCGGCTGCTGCGCAATCAGAACGAATCGATGCACGATCTGGTCGAGATCGTCAATCAGCAGTCGCGCAAGATCGACATGATCATGGGCTATGTGCTCTCCATGCAGGATCACCCCGAGCAGCGCTTCCACACCCTGCGCTTTGGCGCTGGTGAGCTCACCTACCTGCACCCCTATCATGGCCACGGGGATGCGCCGCACCTGCACCAGATCGTCCGCCTCAAGATCTTCCTGCGGGAAGAGGCAGCCGCCATCTACTGCTATGGCCAGGTCAAACAGCTCGACGGCGGTGAACATGGCACCCATGTGCAGCTCGACTATGTGCGGATCCGCGAAGATGACCGTGAACTGCTGGTTCGAGCCAGCCTCCACGTGCAATCGAAGCAGCTCAAGCTGCGCGCCCAAGAACGTCAGCGCTAACCAGAGCGAACGTCAGCGATAGATAACGTCAACGTTAAAAGAATCGAACCATGCCAATGACACTCCCCGCCTTGCCCGCCAAAGCGGGCCAAAAGATCACGCTCGGCCAGCTGGTCGGCAGCAGCCTCTCGCTGATTGCAGCCCGTCTCACCAATGAAGCCAAGGGGCCGGTACTGCTTATCACCGCCGATACCCCGAGCGCCCTGCGCCTGGAGCAGGAGCTGCAGTATTTGCTGACAGACAAGCAGCTAGCCGATCAGTCCGCGCCAGTATTGCTGTTCCCCGATTGGGAGACCCTGCCCTACGACACCTTCTCCCCCCATCAGGACATCATCTCCCAGCGGCTCGAGACTCTCTACAAGCTGCCGCAGATGAGCAAGGGGGTGCTGATTGTCCCCATCTCCACCCTGATGCTGCGCTGCGCCCCCCGGGTCTATCTCGACAAATACAGCCTGATGGTGAAGGCCGGTCAGCGCCTCAACCTGCAACAGTTGCGCGGGCGCCTCGCCGAAGCGGGTTACGTGGCGGTGGATCAGGTGTTGGAACATGGCGAATTTGCCGCCCGCGGCTCCCTGCTCGATCTCTTCCCCATGGGCAGTAGCAGCCCCTATCGCATCGACTTCTTCGACGATGAAGTGGACTCCATCCGCCCATTCGATCCCGAGACCCAGCGCTCCAGCGAACCGGTCAAGACGGTCAGCCTGCTGCCCGCCCGGGAATACCCTACCGACGAGGCGGCCATCGAACTGTTTCGCGGCCAGTTCCGCGAGCAGTTCGAGCTGTCGCGGGCCGAGGGCTCCGTCTATCAGGAGGTAAGCAAGGGGCGCTGGCCCGCCGGCATCGAATACTATCTGCCGCTCTTCTTCAACCAGACCGCCAGCCTGTTTGACTACCTGCCGGAAGAGACCCTGCTGCTCACCGTGGGGGACATCTACCCCGCCGCCCAGCGTTTCTGGAACGATATCGGCCAGCGCTATGAAGACAGACGCTGGGACAACACTCGCCCCCTGCTACCCCCGGCCCAGCTCTATCTGCCGGTGGAGCAGCTCTTTGCCTCTCTGGGCCAATATGGCGCGGTGCGGCTGCAAGAGGCCGCCACCGCGGGCGATGCCGGTCAGCACGATCTGCCCATCGAGGCGCTGCCGGACCTGCAACTCGATCACAGCAATGAGCAACCCCTGCTGGCGCTTAACCAGTTCCTGCAAGGCTTTGCCGGGCGCACCCTGTTTGCGGTGGAATCCGAAGGGCGACGGGAGGTACTCGGCGATCTGCTGGCGCGTATCTCACTGCAACCCAAGGAATTCCCCTCTCTCGACGCCTTTATGGCGAGCCCGGATCGACACGGCCTGCTGGTGGCACCGCTTGAGCGTGGCTTCCTGTGGCAGGAGGCAGGTCAGGATCCACTGGCGCTGATCACCGAGACCGAGCTGCTGGGCGGCAAAGTGCGCAGCAAGCGGGCGCGGGAGAAGAGCAAAAACTTAAGCTCCGATGCGGTGATCAGAAACCTGGGCGAGCTGACCCAGGGTCAGCCGGTGGTCCATCTGGATCACGGGGTCGGCCGCTATCTGGGGCTCGAAACCATCGACGCCGGTGGTCTGCCCACCGAGTTTTTGACCCTCGAATATGCCGGCGGCGACAAGCTGTTCGTGCCGGTCACCAGTTTGCACCTTATCAGCCGCTACACCGGTTCTGATAACCCGCCCAGCCACAAGCTCGGCGGCGAAGCCTGGAGCAAGGCGCGGCGCAAGGCGGCGGAGAAGGTGCGCGACGTGGCAGCCGAGTTGCTGGATGTCTACGCTCATCGCGCCGCTCGCGACGGTTTTGCCTTCAAGCACGACAAAGAGGCCTATCGCCAGTTTGCCGCCAGCTTCCCGTTCGAGGAGACCGAGGATCAACTCAACGCCATCAATGCGGTGCTGGGGGACATGTGTCAGGCCAAGAGCATGGATCGGCTGGTGTGTGGCGATGTGGGTTTCGGCAAGACCGAAGTGGCGATGCGGGCGGCGTTTGTGGCCGTGCACGGCGGCAAGCAGGTTGCCGTGCTGGTGCCCACCACCCTGCTGGCGCAACAGCACTACGACAACTTCCGCGATCGCTTTGCCAACTGGCCGGTGCGGGTCGAGGTGCTGAGCCGCTTCCGTTCCGCCAAGGAGCAGAGCGCTGTGATGAAGGAATTGGCCGAAGGCAAGGTGGATATCATCATCGGCACCCACAAGCTGCTCGGCTCCGAGCTCACTTTCAAGGATCTGGGGCTGCTCATCGTCGATGAAGAGCACAGATTCGGGGTGCGCCAGAAGGAGAAGATCAAGGCGCTGCGGGCCGATGTGGATATCCTCACCCTCACCGCCACCCCTATTCCGCGCACCCTCAATATGGCGATGTCCGGCATGCGGGATCTCTCCATCATCGCGACTCCACCCGCCAAGCGACTCGCCATCAAGACCTTTGTCCGCCAGCACGAACCGGCGGTGGTGCGCGAGGCGGTGCTGCGTGAACTCAAACGTGGCGGCCAGGTCTACTACCTGCACAACGACGTCGAGAGCATCGAGAAGTGCGCCGCCGACCTGGCGGAGCTGGTACCCGAGGCCCGCATCGGCATCGCCCACGGCCAGATGCGCGAGCGCGACCTTGAGCGGATCATGTCCGACTTCTACCATCAGCGCTTCAACCTCTTGGTCTGCACCACCATCATCGAGACCGGCATCGACGTACCGAGCGCCAACACCATCATCATGGATCGGGCGGATCATCTCGGTCTGGCCCAGCTGCACCAGCTGCGGGGCCGGGTTGGCCGCTCCCACCATCAGGCCTATGCCTACCTGCTCACCCCCCATCCCAAGCTGATGACCAAGGATGCGGCCAAGCGGCTGGAGGCGATCGCGTCGCTTGAAGATCTCGGCGCCGGTTTTGCGCTGGCCACCCACGATCTGGAGATCCGTGGCGCGGGCGAACTGCTTGGCGATGATCAGAGCGGCCAGATCGAATCGGTCGGCTTCACCCTCTACATGGAGATGCTGGAGCAGGCGGTCGAGGCGCTGAAATCGGGCAAGGAGCCATCGCTCGAGCAGCTGATGAGCCAGCACACCGAGGTGGAGCTGCGCCTGCCGGCACTGCTGCCGGATGACTATATTCCGGACGTCAATATGCGCCTCTCCATGTACAAACGGATCGCCAGTGCGGCGGACGAGCAGGAGCTGCGCGAGCTGAAAGTGGAGCTGATCGACCGCTTTGGCCTCTTGCCGGAGGCGACCAAAACCCTGCTGGAGCTGGCCGCCTTCCGCCAGCGTGCCACCGCCCTTGGCATTCGCCGGGTGGAGATGAGCGAGCGCGGTGGCTATCTCGACTTCACCCAGGAGACCAAGGTCAATCCGGCCTATCTGGTCAAGCTGCTCTCCAGCCAGCCACGGGTCTACAAGATGGACGGGCCGACCCGGCTGCGCTTCCAGGTGCCGACCCAGGATCGCGCCATGCGCCTGACACTGGTGGATGGTTTGCTGGCTGATCTGGCCAACAACAGCCTGTGAGTCTCTGCAACGCTGGCGGCAAGCCAGAGAGATAATGCCAACTAAAACGGGAGCCATATCGGCTCCCGTTTTTTATTTGCTATCTGACTACTGCGTACGTTCAGCCCTGGTTGGCTGGATCCTCATGGGCGGAAAATTCCCGCATAAAGGCTTCGGCGCGCTCCACCATCTTGGTCGAGCCAACAAAGTAAGGGGTACGCTGGTGCAGCGCGGTGGGCTGGATATCCATGATGCGGCCAAAGCCGTCGGAGGCCTTGCCACCAGCCTGCTCCACCAGAAACGCCATCGGGTTGCACTCATAGAGCAGGCGCAGCTTGCCGTTCGGCGAGTTGGTGCCGGACGGATAGATGTAGATGCCGCCCTTGAGCAGGTTGCGATGGAAATCGGAAACCAGGGAGCCGATATAACGAGAGGTGTAAGGTCTGTGGGTCGCCTCGTCGCGCTCCTGGCAATATTTCAGGTACTTCTTCACCCCATCCGGAAACTTGATGTAGTTGCCCTCGTTGATGGAGTAGATCTTGCCCTCTTCCGGAATGCGGATGTTCTCGTGGGAGAGGCAGAAGCAACCGATGGAGGGGTCGTAGGTAAAGCCGTTGACGCCAAAGCCGGTAGTGTAGACCAGCATGGTGGAGGAGCCGTAGACCACATAACCGGCGGCGACCTGACGGTTGCCCGGTTGCAGGAAGTCCTCCAGGGTCACCGGCGAACCCTGCGGGCTCAAACGGCGGTAGATGGAGAAGATGGTTCCGACCGAGACGTTGACGTCGATATTGGAGGAGCCATCGAGCGGGTCGATCAGCACCACATACTTGGAGTTTTTGGAGAGTGGCGAGTCAAAGGCCACGAAGTCCTCTTCCTCTTCCGAGGCCATGCCGCACACCTCGCCGCGCGCTTCCAGCGCCGCCTTGAAGCGTTCGTTGGCATAAACATCCAGCTTCTGCTGCACCTCGCCCTGTACGTTTTCAGCGCCCATGGAACCGATGATATCCGCCAGTCCCGCCTTGTTGATCTCCCGGTTCACCACCTTGGCAGCAAGGCGGATCGAGCTGAGCAACGAGGTCAGCTCGCCGGTCGCGGTAGGATAATCCGCCTGCTTTTTGACGATGAACTCACCCATGGTGATCATGTTTCGCATTTTTGTTCCTTTAGATCGCATCCGTTGGCATTGAAAACGTTTGCAGGCGTCAGCAAAAAAAATGCCGATCACCGGCGGCCTTGATTTGTAACCTAATGTAACGTCTGTTTTTTGTTTTTGCAGCGAATTAAGCGGCCTATTAAATAGGCTATTTCGCCTCACGTTATGGTAAAAGACGCTTTTTATTCGGTTTCAATCGATAACTTCCGGACCCTTAATTCGTGGCAATAACCTGCGACAAGCCATGAGCTGACTGGCCTTGGACCATTAAAAATGGAGTCTGATGGGCCTGCCGATCCCTCAGCCATTGCCTCTTGAGATCCGATCGCCAATCCAGCACACTGATTTCGCTTTGGAAGCAAATAAAACTCAAGGATTATCAATGAACAAGACTCTCATTGCCGGCATGGTAGCCGGACTGTTTGCCCTTCCCGCCTGGGCTGCCCAGGTGCCTGCCGGTACCAAGCTGCTGCCGGATGCCCAACAAATCTACGTGACCAATATCGGCACCGAACCCACCACCATCGACCCCCAGCTGGTAGAAGAGACCGCCGGTAGTGCCATCGTCAACGATCTGTTTGAAGGGCTCTATGAGCTGGATAATACCGGCAAGATCAAACCAGCAGGCGCCGTCAGCTACGAGGTCGACAAGACAGGTACCGTCTACACCTTCAAGCTGAGGCCCGAGGCCAAGTGGTCAAACGGTGAACCGGTCACCGCCGCTGATTATGTCTACGGCTGGCAACGGGCGGCCGATCCCAAGACGGCCTCCAACTACGCCTGGTTTATCGAGTTGACCGGAGTGGTCAATGCAAGCGAGGTGACCCAGGGCAAGAAGAGCCCGTCAGAGCTCGGGATCAAGGCGCTCGATGACCACACCCTGCAGGTCACCCTGAAAAATCCGGTCCCCTTCTTCCTGAAGACGCTGGCCCACTACACCACGTTCCCGGCCCCCAAGGCCACCATTGAAAAATTCGGCAAGGATTGGGTCAAACCGGGCAATATCGTCTCCAACGGTGCCTTTGTACTCAAGGAGTGGACTCCCAACGAGCGGCTGAGTGCCGAGCGCAATACCCACTACTGGAACAACCAGCACACCGTCCTGAACAAGGTGATCTATCTGGAGATCGTCTCCGAAACCGCCGCCTACAACCGCTATCGCACCGGTGAACTGCACTACACCACTTATCCGCTGGAGCAGTACAAGCAGCTCAAGAGCAAGAGCCCGGAAGAACTGGTCAGCGTCCCCACACTGGCCAGCTATTACTATGTCTTCAATACCCAGCGCAAACCGTTCGATGACCCGAAAGTACGCAAGGCGCTCTCGCTCGCCATCGACCGGGAGACCATCACCGACAAGATCCTGGGACAGGGACAAATTGCCGCATATAGCTTCACGCCCCCCATTGTGGACGGTTTTGAATTGAAAAAACCGGCCAGCCAACTGCAGAGCAAAGAAGAGCGGATCAAGCAAGCCAAAGCCCTGTTAGCCGAAGCGGGATATGGCCCGGACAAGCCACTCACAGTGGACATTCTCTACAACACCAACGAGAGCCACAAAAAGATTGCGCTGGCCGTCTCCTCCATGTGGAAACACAACCTGGGGGTCACCGCCACCCTCAACAACATGGAGTGGAAGACCATGGTCTCGGCACTCAACGAGGGGGATTTTGGCGTTAGCCGCTATGGCTGGAACGGGGATTATAACGATGCCTCCACCTTCCTCGACATAATGACCTCCAGCAGCAGTGCCAACAGCGGCAAGTGGTTCAACAAGGAGTATGACGCCCTGCTGGCCAAGGCCCACGACTCGCTGGATCCCGCTGAACGCAATGCCCTGTATCAACAGGCAGAGGCGCTCATTGATGCGGATGCCCCCATCGCCCCTATCTATTTCTCGGTCAAATCCAGGTTGCTCAAGCCTTTCGTGAAAGGCTACCCCCACCTTAACCCGCAGGATGTGGTCTACAGCAAGGAGCTCTATCTGGTTGCCCAGTAACCAGCTAGGAAGATGTAACCATAAAAAAGCGCCTGCATTGCTGCAGGCGCTTTTCATTGGCGGCCAAGCGGGCCATTGGGCCCACTTACACTTTCACGCAAGATTACTCTTCGGGACAGGGTGCCAGCACCACCCGGCGACGACCCATCACCACCGGACGCACCAGCAGCTGTGCCAGCAAGACACCCAGCAGGGTCAGACCGCCCCCGATCAGGTGATAGCTGGTCAACCGCTCACCCAGCAGGGTGATGGCAAGGCCAGCCGTCATCACCGGCAGCAGGTTCATAAAGATGGCGGTACGGTTGGCGCCGAGCAGGGCGATACCCTGCATCCAGAGCCAGGGCGAGAGCGCCGAGGTGGGGATACCGGCATAGAGGATAAGCCACAGGGCCCGACCATCCGGCCACTGGCCATCCACCAGAAAAAAGAAGGGGGTCAGGATCACCACACTGCAGATCACCTGACCGTAGAGCAGCGACCAGTTGTCGAGCCCCAGATCCCACTTCTTGAGCAGCACGCTGTAAAGGGCATAAGTACCCGCCGAAATCAGCATATAGACAGAGCCGATATGAATGCCTTGGGTAAACAGCCGGGTCGGGTCCCCCTGCCCCAGCAAGATAGACAAGCCAAGGATGGAAAGCAGCGCCCCCAGCACAGAGCCCCAGGTGGGCCGCTCGCGCAGCAGCCAGATGCTGAACAACACGGTCAGCAGCGGCGTCAGACCCATCATCAACCCCATCTCGGTGGCACCCAGCGTTTGCGCCGCGTAGTAACCAAAAGTCTGGTTAAGCACCATGCCCAGCGAAGCCAGCATGGAGATCTGCCAAAGGCCAGCGCGCAGGCGGACACGCGCACGCCATACCCGACGGGCCAGAAACGGGCTTAATACCAGCGCAGCCACCACCCAGCGCGACCAGGCCAAGGCTGCAGGAGACAAAACACCAACCGCCAGTTTACTGACGATGCCATTGCCAGCCCAAATGGCAATGCAGGAGAAGGGAAACAGAAAGGCAAGGGGCATGAGAGGAGCCAGACCGAAGAGACAACAGCGGGCCAGTATAGGGGGCGATGGGAGAGAAACAAAGGTGTGGGCCTGAACAGCCACATGGTGAACGCCAGTCGCCAGAAACAAATATGCCCGCAAAAGTGCGGGCATATCAGTGCAGAAACAGGTTCAGAAGCGCATCACGCGGCATCCATGTGCAGTCTGGAGATCAGCTCGTTGACCTCGGTGACTGTCTGGCGGTGGGGAATATCCGCCGGATTCGGCATCAGCAACAAACCGGATTGGAAATCAAACCGTCCCCGACCATGGATGTAAATCCGACCTTTAAAGAAGGTTTTGACATGCTTTGCCACCATCAGTGGCAGGTACTTCTTGAACACTCTCATCGTTTGCAACCTCTTGCAGTTGTATCCGTATGACAGCAGCTTCTGCGAATTAATTCCGTAAAATATTTATAAAAATCCGGAAAACTCGCCCATCTCTTCCCAAAAAATTCAATCTATAACTTTTTATTAACTTTTAGCCTATTGTATGCGGCCCTTCGAGCCAGAGCAAGGCTCCTTTGCCATCGTGCCACTCGATACAAGCGATCCCCGAGGTGGCGAACATGGGTGCTCCTGCTGCCGGGCAGAGGCTTTGCACCAGATAACCCACCAGCGGCAGATGGCTGACCATCAGGATCTGGTCATGTTGCTGCGCCAAAGTGGTGAGGTAGCTGGCCACGAAAGCGGGATCACCGTACGGGGTAATGTCGCCACTCTCTTCAACGGCTGCTGCGTCAGGTAATTCACTGCATATGGCTTGCCAGGTCTGGCGTGCCCGCAGATAGTTGCTGTGGATCACCCGATCCAGCGGGCCAATCAGCTGAGGCGCCAGCCAGCGGGCCATCTGGATAGACTCTTCAATACCCTGCTCGGTCAATGGACGCTGTTCATCTGTTTTCGCATTCATGCCAGCCTGGCCATGACGCATGATATAGATCTTCATTACAACCTCGCCCAACGGGCCTGTTTTGATAGCCGGGGGATCTTACCCCGCCACGGGTGTGGAAACAATTGCGCTACCTCTCAGAAAAGGGTTTGCCTGACGGGATAGCGGGGTCGATAATCATGTTTAAATTCAAATAAATCCAACGTGAGTCACACGCCAATGAGCCCATATGCCAGTCCCAATGACCATCGGCAATACCATTTTCTGGAGCTGGCCAACCGGCTCAGGGTCTTGTTGATTTGTGATCCCGACACAGACAAATCTGCCGCCTCGCTGGCGGTCAATACCGGCCATTTTGACGATCCCGCCGACCGGCAGGGAATGGCCCATTTTCTGGAGCACATGCTGTTTCTCGGCACCTGCACCTACCCCAAACCTGGTGAGTACCAGCAATTTATGAGCCGTCATGGCGGCAGCAACAACGCCTGGACCGGCACCGAGTTCACCAACTTCTTCTTCGAGATCGACAACGGCTTCTTCGAAGCGGGGCTGGATCGCTTCTCCCAGTTCTTTATCTGCCCCACCTTTGATCCGGAGTGGGTGGACAAGGAGCGCAACGCGGTCGACTCCGAGTATCGCCTCAAGCTGCAGGACGACATGCGCCGCAGCTATCAGGTGCATAAAGAGACGGTCAACCCGGCGCACCCCTTCTCCAAATTCTCTGTGGGCAACCTCGATACCCTGGCCGATCTGCCGGGACGGGATCTGCGCTCCGACCTTATCCGTTTTTACGAAAGCCACTACAGCGCGGATCGCATGGCGCTGGTGATGATCTCGCCGGAATCCATCGATACCCAGTTGCAGTGGTGCTGTCGCTACTTTGCTCCCATTTTGAATCGCAATTTGGGAACCCCGACCCTCACCATGCCGCTCTACCGACTCGACGATCTCGGCGTGCGCATCCACATCAATCCGGTCAAGGAGACCCGCAAGCTGTCGCTCTGCTTCCCCCTGCCCAATGTGGACGAGTTTTACGACAAAAAGCCCCTCACCTTCCTGAGCCATCTGATTGGCTACGAGGGGGATGGCAGCCTGCTCTCCCTGCTCAAGGCGAAAGGCTGGGTCAATCAGCTCTCGGCGGGCGGTGGCATAAGCGGCGCCAACTTCAAGGATTTTGGCGTCAACTTCGGCCTCACACCTCTGGGCCTTGAGCATGTGGACGACATCCTCGCCGCCCTGTTTGGCTATCTGAAACTGATTGGCCGCGAAGGGCTGCAGAGCTGGCGCTACGACGAAAAACGGACCGTGCTCGAATCGGCGTTCCGTTTTCAGGAGCGCGGCCGCCCCCTCGATACGGTGTCGGGGCTGGTGCTCAACCTCTTTAGCTACAAACCTGAGGATCTGCTCTACGGCGACTACATGATGCGCAAATATGACGAGGGGCTGATCCGCCGCTTCCTCGCCAAGCTCACCCCGCACAACCTGCGTATCACCATCACTGCGCCGGAAGTGGCAACCGATCGGCTGGCCCGCTGGTATCAGACCCCCTACAGCGTGGCAACCATTACCGAGGCCGAGAAAATTCGCTGGCAGCAGAGCGAACCGGATCCGGCGCTGGCGCTACCCAAGCCCAACCCCTTTATCAGCAGTAGGCTCGATCCGCGCACGCCAGAGCTTGCCGCCGATATGCCCGCCTGCCTTATCGATCGCCCCGGTTTTCGCCTCTGGCACCTTCATGAGCACCTGTTCAGCGTGCCCAAGGGCAATCTCTATATCTCCATCGACAGCGAACATGCGGTCAAAAATCCGCGCAATATCGCCATGGCGCGCCTCGCCGTGGAGCTGTTGGCCGACCACCTCAACGCCCTCACCTATCCGGCGGAGCTGGCGGGGCTGGGCTATCAGATCTATGCCCATCAGGGGGGCTTTACCATCAACCTGAGCGGTTTTGCCGACAAGCAGCCGCTGTTGCTCGACATGATCCTCGGCAACCGCACCCTGGGGTATCCGGATCCGGGCCGCTTCGCCGAGATCAAGGAGCAGCTCATCCGCAACTGGGACAACCAGTCCAAGGCGCGCCCCATCTCCCAGCTCTTTAACCAGCTCACCAGTTTGCTGCAACCGAACAACCCGCCGTTCGAGCAGTTGCTGCGCCACCTGCGCACCGTCGAGCTGGAGGAGATGCCCGGCTTCGTGGCCCAGCTGTTTGGCGAGGTGCATGTCGAGGCGCTGGTGCATGGCGACTGGACTGCCGCCGAAGCGCTGGAGCTGGCCGCCCTGATGGAGCGTCACCTGAGCGACATCAATGGCACCAGCAGCAAGCCGAGCGGCGAGACCCGCCGCCCGCTCATCTCCATTCAGGACAGGGGCACCCTTATTCGCGAACAGGGTTGCGATCACGAAGACTCGGCGCTCCTAGTCTACTACCAGTCCCGCACCACCCGGGCGCGAGATCTCGCCTGCTTTACCCTGGCGAACCACATCATGTCCTCCACCTTCTTCCACGAGCTGCGCACCCGCCAGCAACTGGGGTATGTGGTGGGCGCTGGCAACCTGCCCCTCAATCGCCACCCGGGGCTGATCTTCTATATCCAGTCGCCGGTGGCGGGACCGCAGATCCTGCTCGATGCGGTGGAGGAGTTTATCGACCTCTTCCCACTGGCCATGCTCGAATTCACCGAACAGCAGTGGCAGGAGAGCAAGGCGGGGCTGCAAGCCCAGCTGAGCGAGCGGGATGCCAATCTGCGCAGTCGCGGCCAGCGGCTGTGGGTCAGCATCGGCAACAAGGATCTGGGGTTCGATCAGCGGGAGCGGGTCTGCGACGAGGTGGGCAAGTTGAGCCGCGCCGATCTGGTGCGCTTTATCACCCAACTGCGTTCGCGCACCTCCGATCGGCTGATCCTCTGCAGCTATGGTCAGGGGCACGAACATGACGAGCGGATCACCGGCCAGTTTATCGACGATCCACGGGCATTTCGGCTCAATGCCGCCACCTTCGAAGCCTGATCAGGCCTCGACATCCCCCGTTTTTCCTTCCCACGGCAAATCGCAGGCAATAAAAAGCCGACCCATCAGGGTCGGCTGGAAAAACCATAACAATTGCGACCAAAGCCGCCAAAAGTGAACATGAGCGTGAAAATCAGACACTGAGTTGCTGATCAGCAAGCGGGAAAGACCCGATACTCGCTTTGCAATGCCAACAGTGATTGAGAAACAGCCTCATATTAGGCACTCCCCCCGCCAATCACGTTGATCTACGTCAAAGGAGGTAGCGAAGAGCGCGTAGCCTGATGATTTGTCGGCGCAGATCACTCTTTGGCTTGGCCGCCCGTTAGCTGCCCGTTAACCTCGGCGAACCAGCCGGTAGGCCACCTCATCGAAGTAGGAGAGCTGGCCCGACAACACCCGCGGGTGATCCACCTCGGCGGCGCGCCCCAGCACCTCGATACGAAAGTCCCGTTCGAACAGCGCTCGCACCTCCATCTCACCCACCGAGAAGGGGGGCTGACTCTGCTGCTCCGGCTGATATTCGAGGGTCACCAGCAGGATCTGGCCACCGGTCTCGACCAGCGAACTGATCAGGGCTGCATACTGGCGGCGCATCGCGGTCGGCAGGGCGATCAGCGCCGCACGGTCATAGACCAGCCGGTAACGGCGACCCAGACTCGGGGCTGCGAAAAAATCCCCCTGAAAAATGCGCAGGCTGTCTACCTGATGGCACTGATAAGGGCCCACCTCGCTCACGGTCGCGGCGAGCTGGTTTTCACTGAAGAACTGGCTGACGGCAAGGCTCGATAGCTCGAAACCGTCGACCGGATGGCCCTGAGCGCTCAGCCAGAGCATGTCGCGGGACTTGCCGCACAGGGGAACCAGCACCGGCTCGTCCGCTTGCTGGGCTGACCACCAGGATTGCAGCCAGTGGTTGAAGTCCGCC
This sequence comes from Aeromonas sp. PI_26, assembly GCF_027854445.1. Lineage (NCBI taxonomy): Bacteria > Pseudomonadati > Pseudomonadota > Gammaproteobacteria > Aeromonadales > Aeromonadaceae > Aeromonas > Aeromonas sp. PI_26. The sequence goes on along the minus strand of NZ_JAJNOE010000027.1, from coordinate 26,359 downwards.
TGATGAAAGCCAATCCGGTTCTCTTCCCAACGCTGATGCCAAAACGCAGCTTCCATCGTTATTACCCTTCTGTACTAAAGATGCCTCAATATCACAACTTAACCGGCACCGCGCAACCCTCTGTCCTCCCCTTTTTGCCGCACAGCCTCTGCGTGTTATCGGGCGAATGGCGTGACGTCCCCTTGCCGCGCGCCTCGCTGTCGCAATGATCGCAATTGGCTGCGTTTATAACGGGCAAAGCATACCAATCCATGCAAAAACGTCATGGGAGTATGGCAATGAATGAATCAATGAATGGAATGACATTGGCAGGCCAAAACGTGCCTGCCAACGCCAGAAAAATCACGACAGCGTGGCGCGAGCAGCCGCCAGCTGAAGCTCGATATAAGTAAAATCGGGACGATCGGCGGGGAGTTCCGAGAGGCAGGCCGCTTTGAGCTGATGCAACCCATCGAGCGGTGAGTCTTGCGTATCGCAATGGGCCAGCAGCTCCTCCAGCAGGCAACCAAAGGCGCGCACTTCCAGTCGCTCAAGGCCCACGGCCCGCTCGCGGTTGCTGCGCTCATACAAAGAGGCGGCACCAAAATCCCCCAGCAGGGCGTGAGCCGGCGCGTCAGGCCCGCGGGTAAACAGAATATTGTGGCCGTAGAGGTCCCCGTGCATGATGCCCGCGCGGTGTAGATGGCCCGCCACCGAGGCGATGCCGTGGGCCATCGCCAGCGCATCCGGCACACTCAGGCGCAACCCTGCGGGATAGACATCCCGGGTGCAGGAGTCCAGGCTCGGCGGCCCGGCCAGATTGGCAAAGGCCGGGTCGATCAGCTCCATTACCAGCGCCAGAATGCCGGAGGGGTGATCCGCCACCTTGCCTATCACCTTGATAAGGTTGGGATGACTGCCTGCTGCCAGCGACGCCGCCATCTCACAGCGAGGCAGTCCATCGCTGGTCACCGCCCCCTTGAACAGCTTGACCGCCACCTGACTGGCATCGGTTCTGCCGCTCGCCTGAGTCACTTCATCGGCAGGATTGCCCACAAGGGTGGCGCGATGGATAACGCCGGATGCTCCCTGCCCCAGCAGCTCGCCCAGCGCCAGCGTCTCCCAGGCAAGGGGAGCGACATGGGCATCATCGATGGCCCGCGCCTCCGCCCCTTCGCTAAAGGGGTTGCCGGAGTAGGCAAGCCAGGAAAGGCGCGGCAGCGAGAGCAGCCACTCGGGGAAGCGCTCGATGCGGTTGGCGGCGATACGCAGCAGCTCCAGCTTGCGGCAGTTGGCAAGGCTCGTCGGCAGCTCACGCAGGCGGTTGCCCGCCAGCATCAGCTTTTGCAGAGCGTCGCACTGGCCCAGCTCATCGGGCAACTGTTCCACCGCATTGTCGGTCAGGATCAGCCAGCGCAACCCCGCAGGCAGCGCCCTGGCCGAGACGGTAGCAATCCGGTTGGCCTTAAAGCCCACCATGGTGAGCGCCGGACAGCGCCCCAGCACCTCGGGCAGCTCGGTAAAGCGGTTCTCGGAGCAGAAGATGATGCGCAGTTTGCCAAACCCGGCCAGCTCGTCGGGGAGCGTGCTTAGCTGGTTGCCGGTCAAATCCAGCACCTCCAGCGTCTCTTTCAGGCTCAAAATCTCGAGGGGGAACTCCGTCAGGTTTTCACAAAGCTTCAGATGGCGGGCACCGCACAGTTCACCTGCGCGCAGCTGTTCCAGAGTATGCATAACCGTTTCTCAATCCTGATGATCTGCCTGATGGCACAGCGACCATCAACGCGCGCCGAACTCGGGTCCGGCGATTTTAAAGGGGGGCATTATAAAGAATTCGGGGCGCAGTTCTCCCCTTTTGTTGCCGCGAAGGCCTGTATCGACATGTAGCAAAACGACTTCGGAACAAAGAGAGCAAGATTCGGGTCGTTTCAGCGAGGAGTGGTTGCCATAGTGGGGGCCAAACCCAAGTCGGTTGGAACCTATTGGGGTTCTAATCTACTGCCAACCTTGTGCGCCTCTAAATCTGGCGCACAACACACTCAGCGAGGGAACTGCCATGTCATTACTGTCCAACAAGGTCGCCATCATCACCGGCGCCAGCTCCGGCATCGGTCGCGCCAGCGCCATCCTGTTTGCCCGGGAGGGAGCAAGTGTCGTCGTCGGCGCCCGCCGCCAGCCCGAGCTGGATCTGCTGGTGGAGGAGATCCGCCATGAGGGGGGCCAGGCGGTGAGTCTGGCGGGAGATGTGAAAAGCGAGAGTTACGCCCGCGATCTGGTGGAGCTCGCGCTAACCCGTTTCGGCGGGCTCGATATCGCCTTCAACAACGCCGGTACCACTGGCACGCCGGGCAGCGTAGAGCAGCTTGAGCTGACGCAGTGGCAAGAAACGCTGGATACCAATCTCACCAGCGCCTTTGTGGGGGCCAAGTACCAGATCCCCGCCATGCAGGCGCGCGGCGGCGGCTCGCTTATCTTTACCTCCACCTTTGTCGGCCATACCCTGGGGCTGCCCGGCATGGCGGCCTATGCGGCGAGCAAGGCGGGCCTCATCGGTCTGACCCGGGTGCTGGCTGCCGAGTATGGGGCACAAGGGATTCGGGTCAACGCCCTGCTGCCGGGGGGCACCGACACCCCCATAGGACGGGCTTTTGCCAATACGCCAGAGAGCCTCGCCTTTGTGCAGAATATACATGCCCTCAAACGGCTGGCCCAACCGGAGGAGATCGCCCGTTCGGCCCTCTATCTCGCGTCCGATGCATCCAGTTTTACCACCGGCATTGCCCTGCTGGCAGATGGTGGGGTATCAATTTGTCGCACATGACCTTGTCGCCCCCAACACCCTGCGACCGCAAACTTATCGTGAGAGCGCCTTATGTCTGATTACGCCCGCATCGCCGATGCCATCCGTTTTATCGCAAGTCAGGTGGAACGCCAGCCCACTCTGGACGAGATAGCGGCGCACGTTCACTTAAGTCCCTTTCACTTTCAGCGGCTGTTCAGCCGTTGGGCCGGAGTGACGCCCAAACGCTATCTGCAGGTGCTGACCCTGGAGCGGGCCAAGGCGCTGCTGCTGGAGTCGCGCCCGCTGCTTGAGGTGGCCGATACCCTGGGCCTTAGCAGCGGCTCGCGGCTCTACGATCACTTCGTGCAACTCGAAGCGGTGACGCCGGGCGAGTACAAACAGCGCGGGGCCGGGCTGGTTATCGATCACGGGGTGCACGACACCCCCTTCGGTCAAGCATTCGTCGCCCTGACACCACGGGGGGTGTGCAACTTCTCGTTTCTCGATGACAAGGCCCCAGAGGCGCCGCTGGCCGCCCTCGCCCAGCACTGGCCTGCGGCAACGTTGCAAGAAGCGCCATCACGCACCCAAGGGGTCATCAACACCATGTTCGATGGTAGCAAGGCGCCGGATCGCCCCATCTCCTTGCACGTGAGCGGCACCAACTTTCAGATCAGCGTCTGGCGGGCGCTGCTGCAGATCCCGCCCGCCAAGGTGGCGAGCTACGCCCAGGTGGCGAGCGCCGTCGGCAATCCCAAGGCCGCCCGCGCCGTGGGGTTGGCGGTGGGCGCCAACCCCGTCGCCTTGATGATCCCCTGCCACAGAGTCATTCAGCAAAACGGCAAACTCGGCGGCTATCACTGGGGCGAGACCCGTAAACAGGCGATACACGCCTGGGAAGCGGCGAGGTATGAGTAGATTCCCGATTCCACAATCAGCCCTTTCTCTTGTCAGCGCCGATAAAGATTCACTCTTATCTCGTCAGTGAACACACGACTCTCACTCCATGATGAGATAATTTCCCTGTCATTAAGCCATATAACAAGAACCTGATTCTCAGGAGTTTTCTTCAAAACCGGAATATTGTATCCAACTTTTATTTCAGAATATGGCTTCGGTAGATTTGCCAAGACAAAACGCACTTCGTCATCCGTCATAAGAGAATGGTATTTATTAAAGAGTGAAATTTTCGTCGCAACAGGCATGGAGTGAATGACTAAGGATTGAGCAATGCCACTATTGATATTGGATATGTTGGCACCAGTCCTGTTAATAATTTTACCGATGAGAGCCGACCGTTCAGGGTGGTTCACAAGTAACTCCAGATCCATCAAACCAATAATCCCAAGCTTGGCTTTATTATCAATTTCAGCGCGAAGAAGACTTTCTTTAAAATCATCATCGAGGTCGAATTCGTCTGGATCTTCAAGGTATATATTTATGTTTTCTGCCACAAATAAAACCTGCAGATCCTTGTAATCAGCGAGTGCATCAAGACTCTCATTACTGAAGACAATTTTACCTTCATCAATCAGAATGCGAAACTTTTCAGGTGTAAACCCTTCTGGTAGTTTTTTAAATGGCTTCGGTAGAGCATGAATATATTCTCTATAGGCGGAGTCAGACAGAGAGCCAGCATTGAAGAGGAAGCGACGCAGTCTCTGTGAATCATCATCACTAGGAATAGGCTGTTTCAGGAGAGCTGTACGGACAGTATCTCGGTCAAGATACCCTGTTAAACTCTCCGCCACGAATTCTTTACTTTCCATAAAAGATTGACAGTTCAGCCAAGTTGGTTCGATCAAACCTAACTTGAACAGTGTTGCATGCAATTTCTCTGGAACATCCGCTAACGTTGGCAACAAGGTCGTCTGTTGTTCAAGAAATTTCAGTAGATCATCCTGATCAAGTCCTTCATGCTGCATAACGGCAAGAATAGCCGAGGTATCCTCCTTTGAATTCTCTTCAAGCACCACAAGGATATCATGTAGGTAGCGTTCGAAATCGCGTTCGATCCGTGTCATTAAGGTTGTGTTATTCGTCGAACGTATAGCTGTAAAGTTTCTCTCACGTAGTTGCTCGAGATCACTCTCTCCCAAAATGACTTGATAGATGTACTCCAGATTGGCGATTGTAAGTTCGAAGCGCCCCTTCTCGAACATAGCGCGTACAATCTCAAAATGTTCTTTGATTGCGGCCAGATTTTTGACATCAAAGCTAAGACATACAAGACGTTCTGGTGCAATTTCAGGTGAATTTACCAAAATTTCAGGTAAGTTCTCCGAAACAAATAAAGGTAGTTCTTCGAAACTCTTTGCCAGCTCTTCGAGTTGGCTTTCTGGTAAATTAGAAACGAGTTGTGTTACGTGGAATATATTATTGTGGCTAGCCAAAATAGTAGGAACAAAGCCTTGCCAAGCGGTGGCAAGCCCCGAAAGTAGTCCTACAACTTCTCGACCGCTTGTATAATAAGCGTCCCAAAAAACCTCGCAACTTTCGAACTCTGATGAGATAAACTTGAAAAGTTTTTGCAATTGGGTAAGGTATCGCCCTCTGTCACTTAAAAGACTATCGACAAGTTTAACATTCAAAATATAGTTTTGCCGGAAGTCTTCTTCTCGCATCGCGGCGATCACTTCATGTGGATTATCGATAGGAAAATTTGGTTCTGGGGTGACAAATGCTCGGATCTGGATAAGAAATTTATTGTCATTAGGCGATAAACGCCCTGAGTGAAAGAGTGAAGTATATTGATAGTAGGTATCATCTAGATAGCCCTCTAAAATCAGGAAACGAGCCAACTCTCCGTTTTCCGCGAAATTATCGAATAGATGCTGAACGCGCGCGACGTTCAAACGCAGAAGCTTATTAAGCTTAATTGTACGAAGAGTTGCAATATTTGATTTTAAGTCTTGTATACGACGCAAGTTTTTGTTCTTAATATCAATCGCTTTACCTTCTATGTCCATTTTGCGTTGCTGGTAGGATCTCTGAGAGTCAACTTCGTCTTGCAAGGTGGAAATGGAGACTCTTTGGGATCCATAATTACTGGTGTAACAATAGATGTATGAAGCGTCTATTAGCTGCTCGAACATATCGTTGCTGGCCAGTTTGGGAAGTTCAATCCACACTTGCTGATTATTACTAACACTCGTTGCATTCGCAGGAAGCATCTCTACCAGAGCCATCGCGTATATTTGCCGCAATTCTTTCAGGTTAGAAGGTGTTTGTCGCTCAATAATTTCAATCTGCTTCTCTACCTCCGTGATTTCAGCCCTATAAGTAGCTTCACCAGACTCAATAAAATTATCCTGCTGAGTTAATATTTCATAAAGATTGCCTGTACCGCGGTGTAACATCTCAAAGTCCCTTGGATAGACATTTTTATAGATCAATATCGCAAGGAGTTTATTAGCATCGAGGAGATTCTCTCCATCAGTTTCTAAATTAGCCACATAGATAGAGTATTCATTAAAAATATTCTGAATCAACCTAAGATCATTCAGATACCGTGATACTTCTCTCAAAAATTGTCGATCAAGGCGCCCATCTAGATCAAGTCTCTTTCCTTGCGCCAATACCATATCGATCGAATTTGATGTGTTAATTATAGGGATTACTGGTATAATGAATTCGAAAAATTTTGTTCTATCTGTACTAACAAACATGTCATCGCGCAATGCGTAGAGAAATCTTATAGTACGTTTTACACCTGCATTCTCATTTACGAGATTGTTAATCTCACGTAGTGTGACAAATATTTCTGCGTTGTTAAACCTGTCTAAGTCTTCAATAATAACAAGATCATAATTCGTTGATTGGAAAAAATAGACTATTTCATCTAGATGTCTATTTAATATAGATGCTTGGTCATCACACGCTGGTTTTATTTCAATATCTTTTAACGATATGCTTTTCAATGACAATCCAAAGCTAGCAACATAAAAATGATGAAGCATTACCCAGAAAAATATCACCGCGATAGTAAATATGGAAATATTTATACCGTTGCTGATTTCGAATGGAGTAAAGTAAGTGCCACTGATAATATAATTTCGCTGATGAAAAACGTACCAAAGTGAGACAACGCCAAGCATTATGAATAGAGATTTAAATATAGAAAATGAACTTGGAGACTGAATTCTTTTAAATCGTGACAATGGAAGTCTATTTGCATCAGCACCATACAGCATCTGCTGTAAGATACTCCTCTCAATCTCTTGGCGACTCACCTTTCCTCCCTCCGAATCCGTTTCGGGAACAAACGAAGCCAGTGAAATATGAAGTGCAGGTCGCCGATAATTCCGCAAGAAGGTCTGGATTATACTACTCTTTCCTGACCCGTAGGGACCAGTTAGGGCGATGTTGAATATCTTCGAATTATTCGTAGCAAACAAAATCGCTTCGGAATATACACCTGTCTTGTCTGCTTCATCAGTTGGCGCAAGATCCACGAACTTAGATGGTGTGTTGACTGTTCTGCCTTTACTTTCCAGCCAAGACACAACACTATCAAGGCGATTAGCAAACCTTCGTGTTAGAGAGGTGATTGTCTTTATCATATGATACGAAATTAACGCCCCCTTAAAAAATGGAAACATACAAACGACACTTTTTTAACTCATCTTTGGTCATACTACCGCTCATCTCTAATAAAGTTCTATTACCGGAGTTTGGTAGTAGTCCCTGCAGTTCATTCATTTCAACTGAACTACACATGGTTTACAAGCTTATTTCTGCAAGACAAAATTTTGGAACCCCCACTTTTCCATTGTTCGAACCAATCCTTACAATTGATAGATAGGATGTTGATCTCTCAACAAGCCACCGAAAAGAAGAAAGACGCCCTAAGGCGTCTTTCTTTTATCTGGTGTCTGGAGCAAACCAGTTAGGCGATCTCCCCCTCCCCGCCTTGCCCCGCACCCAATCAAATCGGGGTAATGGAGGTGATATGGGCATCCCCGTCCAGTGATTTGAAGATCTGCACCACGGCTTCGCCATGGATCGGTTTGGCAAGCGGCACAGTGCTCTTGCACTTGAAGCGGTAGTTGGTGCCAGCCACCACTTGAGTGGAGACTTCAAAGGGTACGTACTGCACCCCGACAAATCCTTTCAGCGCCTGATCAAATACCGCCTGATCCTCGGCGGTCAGCTTGTGATATGCGGTCCATCCACCCACCAACACTGCTTGTTCTGACATATCAAACTCTCCGTGCTCTATGATCCCGACTCGTTTGGCCGTTCGGGCTGCGCCCCGTTGATTCAAGTGGTTTCTGGTCTCCACCGGGGTGTCATCACTGCCGGTTGGCGCGATAACGATGGGCCTGTTTGTGCAGCTATCTGTAACTGGATCAGCCCTCCCCCCAGCCACGAGCCGCTGTTGACTGCGGGCTCAATTGGCATGAGAGAGCCTAGTGCGAGATGGCAAAAATGCCCCTGTCACATATGACAGGGGCAAGGTGGCAAAAAAGCTGCTCGAAAAAAGAAGATGTGTGGCGCAAACGATTGAAAAAAGAAAAGACGCCTCAAGGGCGTCTTTTTGCATTTTTATGCTCGAAGGGTAGAAGGGCGCGAGCCGCTTATTCCCATTCGATGGTTGCAGGCGGCTTGCCGGAAACGTCGTACACCACGCGGGAGATACCATTGATCTCGTTGATGATGCGGTTCGATACGTGACCGAGGAAGTCGTACGGCAGGTGAGCCCAGTGGGCGGTCATAAAGTCGATGGTCTCGACGGCGCGAAGCGCAATGACCCAGTCATATTTGCGACCATCGCCCATGACGCCAACGGAGCGCACCGGCAGGAAGACGGCGAACGCCTGGCTGACCTGGTTGTAGAGGTCGGCTTTGCGCAGCTCTTCGATAAAGACCGCATCGGCGCGGCGCAAGATATCGCAGTACTCTTTCTTCACTTCGCCAAGGACGCGCACGCCCAGACCCGGGCCCGGGAACGGGTGACGGTAGAGCATGTCGTAGGGCAGACCCAGCTCGAGGCCAACGCGGCGCACTTCGTCTTTGAACAGTTCGCGCAGCGGTTCGACCAGACCCATCTTCATCTCTTCCGGCAGGCCGCCGACGTTGTGGTGAGACTTGATGACGTGGGCCTTGCCGGTCTTGCTGGCAGCGGATTCGATAACGTCCGGATAGATGGTGCCTTGCGCCAGCCACTTGGCGTTTTTCAGCTTTTTCGCTTCATCATCAAACACTTCGACGAAGACGCGGCCGATGATCTTGCGCTTGGCTTCCGGCTCGTCAACACCGGCCAGGGCAGAGAGGAAGCGCTCTTCGGCATCGACCTTGACGATGTTGAGACCAAAGTGATCGCCAAACATCTCCATCACCTGGGTGCCTTCGTTCAGGCGCAGCAGGCCGTTGTCCACGAATACGCAGGTCAGGCGATCGCCGATGGCGCGGTGCACCAGCATGGCAACCACGGAGGAGTCGACACCGCCGGAGAGGCCGAGGATCACTTCATCGTCGCCCACCTGCTCGCGAATGCGGGCAACGGCGTCGTCGATGATGGTGGCCGGGGTCCAGAGGCATTCGCAGCCGCAGATGTCTTTGACGAAGTGCTCCAGCATGCGGGCACCCTGACGGGTGTGGGTCACTTCCGGGTGGAACTGCACGCCGTAGAAGCGCTTGGCCTCACACGCCATGGCCGCGTGCGGGCAGGTCGGGGTCTGGGCGATGGTGGTGAAGTCGGCCGGAATGGTGGTGACCTTGTCACCGTGGCTCATCCAGACATCCAGCAGGGCATTGCCGTTGTCGGCGATGGCATCTTCGATGTTGCGCAGCAGCGCACTACTCTTGCCAGCTTCGCCCAGCACTTCCACCTTGGCGTAACCGAATTCACGCTCGGTAGAGGATTGCACCTTGCCACCCAGCTGCTCGGCCATGGTCTGCATGCCGTAGCAGATGCCGAACACAGGGACACCGGCGTTGAACACATACTCGGGGGCACGCGGGCTGCCCGCTTCGGTGACAGACTCGGGGCCGCCGGAGAGGATGATGCCGCTGGGATTGAATTCGCGGATCTGCTCTTCGGTTACGTCCCAGGCCCACAGTTCGCAGTAGACGCCGATTTCGCGCACACGGCGGGCGATCAGCTGGGTGTACTGGGAACCGAAGTCGAGGATAAGGATACGGTGCTGGTGAATGTCTTTAGTCATTTTATTCCTGCATCAGGCTGATGTTGTCACAAAGGGCACGGGATAAAAAAAGGGTGGAAAAACGGGGCGCAGGGCCCCGTTTTATCAGCCCATCCGATAGTTGGGGGCTTCTTTGGTAATGGTCACATCGTGGACGTGGGACTCTTTCATCCCGGCGCCGGAGATGCGCACGAATTCAGCTTTGGTGCGCATGTCGTCGATGGTGGCGCTGCCGGTCAGGCCCATGGAGGAGCGCAGGCCGCCCATCTGCTGGTGGATGATCTCTTTGAGGCGGCCCTTGTACGGCACGCGACCTTCGATACCTTCCGGCACCAGCTTGTCGGCGGCGTTGTCGGTCTGGAAGTAGCGATCGCTGGAGCCTTTGGACATGGCGCCCAGAGAACCCATACCACGGTAGGATTTGAAGGAGCGACCCTGATAGAGCTCGATCTCGCCCGGCGCTTCTTCAGTACCGGCGAACATGGAACCGACCATGACGCAGCTGGCACCCGCGGCGATGGCCTTGGCGATGTCGCCGGAGAAGCGGATGCCGCCATCGGCAATCACCGGAATACCGGTGCCTTCCAGCGCGTCAACGGCGTCGGAGATGGCGGTGATCTGGGGCACACCCACGCCGGTCACGATACGGGTAGTACAGATGGAGCCCGGGCCGATACCGACCTTGACGGCGTTGACACCAGCAGCAGCCAGCGCCTTGGCGCCCGCGGCGGTCGCGACGTTGCCACCGATGATCTGCAGATCCGGATAGGCGTCACGAGTGGCCTTGATACGATCCAGCACGCCCTGGGAGTGGCCGTGGGAGGAGTCGATCAGCAGCACGTCTACACCGGCTTCTACCAGCGCAGCGACGCGCTCTTCGTTGCCGGCACCGGCACCAACCGCAGCACCGACCCGCAGACGACCCTTGTCATCTTTACAGGCGTGGGGCTTGCGCTCGGCTTTCTGGAAATCTTTAACGGTGATCATGCCCTTGAGTTTGAAGTCGCCGTTCACCACCAGCACTTTTTCGATACGGTGCTTTTGCATCAGGGCAACCACCTCTTCGCGAGGGGCCCCTTCACGCACGGTGACCAGACGATCTTTCTGGGTCATGATCTGTTCAACGGTCTGGGAGAGGTCAATCACGAAGCGCACGTCACGGCCAGTGATGATACCGACCAGCTGATTGCCGTCAGTCACCACGGGGTAACCGGCGAAGCCATTCTTGTGGCTCAGCTCCTTGATTTGGGCGATGGTCATGTCAGGGCGTACAGTGACGGGGTCAGTCACCACGCCGCTCTCGTACTTCTTGACCTTGCGCACTTCGGCAGCCTGCTGCTCGATGGACATGTTCTTGTGGATAAAGCCGATACCGCCTTCCTGGGCCAGTGCGATAGCCAGACGGGCTTCGGTCACTGTGTCCATGGCGGCGGAAATCATCGGGATGTTCAAGCTGATGGCGGAGGTCAGCTTGGTACGCAGATCGGCAGTATTGGGAAGAACTTCGGAGTGGGCGGGAACCAACAGTACATCGTCGAAGGTTAACGCTTCTTTGGCAATCCTGAGCATGGCAATATCTCACCGTTGAGGAAGTGGGGGTGTAAAATATTGCCGACGAAGTTTACTCACGGATTGGTCACTGGTAAAGAAGTTTTTTGAATTTTTTATGGCGTAGCCCTCATTTAGGAGGCCAAAACGCCAAAAAACCAAGATTATCAGTACGAAAACCGCCATTTCGGGGCAAAAGAGTTGGCAAAGTGGTGTTTTATGCACCCTGCCCGTTTGCCAGGTGCCCCTCTCTGCGCGGTCAGAATGGCTCCACTTTTCCCGGTAAAAACAGCCGCAATCCAGAGCGAAAATCACCGATTCGGAGAGGCAGTCACGTCCCCGTTATTGCCGCACTATTGCCACACTTCGGAGGCATAAAACTGCACTGTTGCACCTACGAAACGCTGTCTGCCTTGATGGTTTCACTGGTGCAAAAATTGCCCGTTTTCGTGCTGGCAAGTGCTTTCCCGATAATCCTGTTCCTTTGCATCCGACTCTTGCGTATCATGACTAACACGCTGAATTGAAATGGAATTTCATGATGGGTCGACAACTTCACCAAGGACGGGCGGCGATTACGCTGGCAGCGCTCGGGGTCGTCTACGGCGATCTGGGCACCAGCCCGCTCTATGCCCTCAAGGAGTGCTTTGCCGGCCACATCGGTTTGCAGCCGGGCCCACAGGAGGTTCTCTCCCTCATCTCCCTCTTCTTCTGGACCATCATGGTGGTGGTCTCGTTCAAATATGTGCTGCTGGTGCTGAGTGCCGACGACAAGGGCGAAGGGGGTGTGCTGACCCTCGCCTCGCTGGCATCGCGCCGCCTCTCGCCCCGCGCTCGCACCATTGCCATGCTGCTTGGCTTGGTCGGGGTAGGACTTTTTGCCGGGGATGCGGTGATCACTCCCGCCATCTCGGTACTCTCTGCCGTCGAGGGGCTGGAGGTGATCGCCCCGGATCTCGCCCCCTTTGTGCTCCCAGTGACGCTGATCGTGCTGGTCATCCTCTTTGGCGCCCAGCATTACGGCACAGCGGGGATAGGCCAGTTGTTCGGCCCCATCATGCTGCTCTGGTTTGGCGTGCTGGCCCTGCTGGGAGCCATCGAGATCATCCAGAATCCGGTCATTCTGCAGGCCATCAATCCGCTTTATGCCATTGATTTTATTGTCGAGCGACCCGGTGTTGCCTTCATTACCCTGGGCGCCGTGGTGCTCTGCGTGACGGGCACGGAGGCGCTCTACGCCGACATGGGCCACTTTGGCCGCGGCGCCATCCGACTGGCGTGGGGCTCGCTGGTGATGCCGGCCCTGCTGCTCAACTACTTCGGTCAGGGCGCGCTGCTGCTGCGCAATCCCGCCGCCGTCGAGAACCCCTTCTACCTGCTCGCCCCCTCCTGGCTCACCCTGCCACTGCTGGTGCTGGCCACCATGGCAACCGTCATCGCCTCGCAGGCGGTTATCTCCGGCACCTACTCGGTGGTGCGTCAGGCGATCCTGCTCGGCTATCTGCCGCGTCAGGAGATCCGCCACACCTCCGAGCGGGAGATTGGCCAGATCTACCTGCCGCTGGTGAACTGGTTGCTGCTGGCGGGAATTGTCATCGTGATCCTCTGGTTCCAGACCTCCAGCAATCTGGCCGCCGCCTACGGTATCGCCGTCACCGGTACCATGGTGCTCACTACCCTGCTGCTGATGGTGGTAGCCGCCACGCGCTGGAAGTGGCCACGCTGGCTGATTGCACTGGTGTGCGCGCCGCTGCTGCTGGTAGACGCCACCTTCTTTGCCGCCAACAGCACCAAGCTGCTGGCGGGCGGCTGGCTCCCCATTCTGTTTGCCCTGCTCGCCATTCTGGTGATGACTACCTGGAAGCGGGGGCGCGAGCTGGTGCTCGACAAACTGGAGAACAAGTCGTTTGCCCTGACCCGCTTTGTCGACAACATGCTTGAGCACCCGCCGCTGCGGGTGCCGGGCACAGCCGTGTTCTTGTCGCGCTCGGAGCAGGTGGTGCCCCATGCCATGCTGCACAATCTCAAACACAACAAGATCCTCCACGAACGGATCATTTTCCTCACCGTTCGCATCAAGGATGAACCCTGGCTCGCCTTTAGCGAACGGGTCCAGCTCAAACAACTCGGGGATGGTTTTTGGCAAGTGGTGGCCCATTTTGGCTACAAGGAGACCCCCGACATGGAGGAGATTTTTCAAGCCTGTGCCCAGCACGACCTTAAAGTCGCCATGAGCCAGACCTCCTTCTTCCTCTCCCACGAAAATCTGGTCAGCACCGATATTACGGGCATGGCCCGCTGGCGCGAGGGGCTGTTTGTCTGGATGAATCGCAACGCCCTCAAGGCGACCGATTTCTTCCATATTCCGGCCAACCGGGTGGTGGAGCTGGGGGTATTACTGGAGCTTTAATTTCCTTTGTTTCACTCCAACTGCTGTTTGTCACAAATTGAGGGTGAAAATAAAAAAGCGGTTTTTTCCCAAACTGTTCTTCCGGGAACAGAGGTGACGATCTCGGCGGGATATACTGACTCAGCCGTCACTAACGTCCCCCCGATCAGGCAAAGAGAAATGGGGCTTAGCATCGGCTCTGATCATCTGATACAGGACTCTCGATAATGAACGACGACATTGCTTGGCCATGCGCGCTTCATCCATCCACTCAGGCGAACTTGTTGGCACTGGCAAAGCCATTTGATTGCCAGCGCCTGACGGGCAGTCTGCCGGGCGTGATCTATGTGTCATCCGGTTGTCTTGTCGGCTATGCAGCCAATGCCAGCATGAGCAACTCTCTTGGCCTTATTTTTGGACGGGGTTGCTGGCTGGGCACACAGTCAATTCATAATCCGGCCTACGCCCCCTCCGAGCGCTATGAAACACTGTGGCCGACCGAGTTGTGGCTATTTCCCAGAGCAGATGTTGAATCGTTATCCGAGAAAGACCCGGAAGTATTCAAGTTTTTGTTTCATATCGCCCAGCAAGTAGTGCGTATCAGTTTGCAGATGGGGAGCAATACTCTTTTTTGTCTGACTACCCGCATCGCTTATGTCTTGCTGGAGTTGGTCGCCAAAAATACCGCGGCAGACCCCTTTGCCTCCTCATTGCAAATTACTCAGCAGAAGCTCAGCCAGATTGCTGGAATCAGCCGCCCCAGAGTCAATGAGGTGTTAAAAGAGCTGGCTCGAACGGGCGAGATCACGATTCGGCGCGGAGGGCTGGATATCACCGACATGGCCTCCTTGAAAGCCAGATTGCATCCGTTCAGCTTGATGTATTACGACCCAGTGCCGCACATCCAGACCCAATAAGCGGGAGCTCAGAGGGACTATCACAACACCTTCTGGATATTCATCACACTGTTTAGCAGAGGATTTCATGAACCAACCCAGTTTGCAGTTACCTCCTCTTCCGGCCGGACGCCATTATCGCTTCCACACCATGGTGAAACCCGGCGGCGCACGCTGCAATATCGACTGCGATTACTGCTTCTATCTACATAAAAGTGAACTGTTGGGCCACGAACGACACGCCCGGATGGACGACAGTGTGCTCGAGCAGCATATACGCCAATACATAGAAGCCCAGACCGGTGATGAGGTGATCTTTTCATGGCAAGGAGGTGAGCCCACGCTGATGGGGCTGGCATTCTTTGAGCGCATCGTTGAGCTTCAGGCTCGTTATGCCAAACCCGGTCAACACATTGGCAATGACCTGCAGACCAACGGCATTGCACTGGATGATGGCTGGATTGCCTTTCTCAAAACCCACGGTTTTCATGTCGGATTATCCATCGACGGGCCACGTTCCCTGCACGATGCCTACCGCAAGAGCCGCAGCGGCAAGTCGACCTTCGATCAGGTCATGGTGGCAGCCCGACGCCTGCGTGAGGCCGACATCCCCTTTGCCGCGTTATGTGTCGTCAACCGGCTCA
This sequence comes from Aeromonas sp. PI_26, assembly GCF_027854445.1. Classification (NCBI taxonomy): domain Bacteria; kingdom Pseudomonadati; phylum Pseudomonadota; class Gammaproteobacteria; order Aeromonadales; family Aeromonadaceae; genus Aeromonas; species Aeromonas sp. PI_26. Next base: position 10,973 of record NZ_JAJNOE010000027.1, on the reverse strand, counting down.
ATGCCCTGCATCCGGTTGCCGTGTACCGCTTTCTGGTCGATGAGGTTGGGGCAACTCGGGTCCAATTTACTCCGGCGGTCGAGCCGCAGGCATTCAAGGTTCAAGCCCCCTCTCTGCTCTCGGCCAAAAGCCAGCCAAAACAGGGAGACGCCCGGGCGACCCCGGCCCATCCTCTCTCCATCGTTACCGCCTGGTCGGTCGATCCTGACGACTACGGTGCTTTCCTTTGCCAGGTCTGGGATGAGTGGTTTCAAAAAGACATTGGCAACATCCATGTCAATCTGTTTGAAACCGTGATAGCCCAATCCGCAGGTATGCCAGCCCAGACCTGTACCCAGTCAGAATTTTGCGGCAAGGCGCTGGCCATTGAACATAACGGTGACGTCTTTTCCTGCGACCATTTCGTTTATGAGAACTATCGCATCGGCAATATCTTGCATACCCACCTCGGCGATATGGCATTTTCCAGCGTACAGCAGCAATTTGGCATGAATAAAAAGGCATCATTGCCTGCGCAGTGCCGAAGCTGCAATTATCTGAAATTATGTTGGGGAGAGTGTCCCAAGAACCGAATCATTAATACCAAAACGGGTGAACCTGGCTTGAATTATCTTTGCCAGGGGCTTTATCGATTCTATGACCATATAGGTCCAGATGTTGTTCGTATTTTAAAAGCGCTGGGTTATCTCACTTGATAATTCGGCCAATTGAAAAAAGGCAGAGTCGTTGTTTATTTCAATACAATAAAGGAGAGTTATCATGCGTAAAACGCTTATCGCGACCGCGATGCTCACGGCAATGTCCGTCGTGCCATCGCTGCATGCCGCAGAAGCAAAAAAACCAAATATTTTGGTCATTTTTGGCGATGATATCGGCTGGCAAAACGTGAGTGCCTACGGCATGGGCACTATGGGTTACCGGACACCCAATATTGACAGCATTGCCCAGCAAGGGGCCATGTTTACCGATCATTATGCCCAACCCAGCTCGACGGCAGGACGGGCAGCCTTTATCACCGGCCAATACCCCATTCGTTCCGGCATGACGACAGTCAGCATGCCAGGGGGCTCGCTGGGTCTGAAAAGCGCCTCCCCTTCATTGGCCGAAGTGTTGAAGGCACAGGGCTATGCCACCGGACAATTTGGCAAAAACCACCTTGGCGATCACAACTTCTCCCTACCCACGGTTCACGGCTTTGACGAGTTCTTTGGCAACCTCTACCACCTCAACACCCAGGAAGAGTCCGAGCAACGGGACTACCAGCGATTTGCCAAGGATTATTCCGGATCCGTCGAGAAGTACGACCAGAAATTTGGTACCAGAGGGGTACTGCACTGCTACGCCACCACGAAGGAAGATAAAACGGTCGAGCCACGTTTTGGCGAAGTAGGCAAACAGAAATGCACCGACACAGGCCCGCTGACCCAAGAACGGATGAAGGCATTTGACGAAGACGAGGTGATCCCGAAAGCTCTGGGCTTTATGGACAAAGCTGGTTCTTCGAACAAACCCTTCTTTGTCTGGCTCAATACCAGCCGCATGCATCTGTATACCCGCCTCAATGAGAAATGGCGTTATGCCGCGGAAGAGTACACCAGTGAATATGACTATCATGGCAGCGGCATGCTGCAGCATGACCATGATATTGGCCTCGTACTCGATTATTTGAAGAAAAAGGGGCTGGATAAAGACACCATTGTTGTTTACAGCACGGACAATGGCCCGGAACACTCCTCTTGGCCTTATGGCGGTACCACCCCCTTCCGCGGTGAAAAAATGTCTACCTATGAAGGTGGGGTGAGAGTACCCATGATGGTTCGCTGGCCGGGGCATATTCCTGCTGGTACCGTCTTGAACGGTATTCAGGGTCATCAAGACCTCTTTACTACCCTTGCAGCAGCGGCAGGTGAAACCAATGTCGCAGACAAGATGATGAAAGAGAAGAAACAATATATCGATGGCATCAACAACCTCGATTATTGGGAAGGGAAAACCAATAAATCCAACCGCGATTCCATTCTTTATTATTACGAAGACAAGCTGACTGCTGTGCGACTTGGCCAATGGAAATTCCACTTCTCCACCAAGGAGGATTATTATGCCAATGTGGTTCCCTTGACCGTTCCCAAAATATATAACCTGCGGGCCGACCCTTTCGAGAGTTACGACTCCCGCGATGCACAGGGACATTTGTTGCAAAAAATGTCGTGGTTGCTGGCCCCCGTCAATGAAATTGTCAGTGACCACCTCAAGACGCTGGTGAAATATCCCCCCGTGCAAGGCGGCACCAGTTTCGATATGTCCAATCTGGTCTCCGAAACAATCAAGAAGGGCCAACAGTGATGGCCCAACCATAAATCTGATGCGGCCCTTTGGGGCCGCTTTTTATGGCTGAACTGGATGCCTTTGCCCACGACCTGTTTGCCCTGCTGCTGACCGGTTTTGAACCGGCTGCCAACAATGTCACCCGCCTTGCCCGGCGCTCAGCCAAAACGGGAGGCCAATAATGGCATTCGGTTCCCTGCCCGGCGATGAGGATGAGCAGCCCCTCAGCGAAATCAACATGATCCCGATGATCGATGTGATGCTGGTGCTGCTTATCGTCTTTATGATCACCGCGCCCCTGCTCACCAACGCGGTCAAACTCGATCTGCCCAAGGCGAGCAGCCAGCTCAATCAGCCCAAACCGGAGGCGATCACCCTCTCCATCGACAGCGCGGCAAGACCTACTGGAACGAGCAGGAGGTGGATGAAGCGGCGCTATTGGCCCACATGGAGAGCGCCAGCAAAGCTCCCGGCGAGTTGCCCGAGATCCAGCTGCGCATCGACCGACGGGTCGAATATGGCACCATCGCCAACGTCATGGCAGCTGCGTCTCGCCACGGCCTGCACAAGATCGCGTTTGTCAGCCAGCCACAGAACGAATGAAAGCCCTGCAAAGGCGATATCGGGTGCTCGGGCTGATAGAGGCTCGGCACCTGCCCCGCGCTGGGGTAAGATAGCGGCCATCGTTTTATCCCGGCCCCGCCGGGGCAGACTACAGGTACGCCATTGAACCGATTTACCCCATCCAGTGCGGCGAGCGGCCGCAAGCAGCAGGTCTTTACCGTCACCCGCCTCAACAGCGCAGTGCGCATGATCCTGGAGCAGGATCTGGGGCTGGTGTGGCTGACCGGCGAGCTCTCCAATCTGGCGATGCCAAGCTCCGGCCACTGGTACTTCTCCCTTAAGGACATGTCGGCGCAGGTGCGCTGCGCCATGTTCAAGGGCAACAACCGGCGGGTGGCCTTCCGCCCGCAGGATGGCATGCAGGTACTGGTGCAGGCGCGGGTCTCCCTCTATGAGCCGCGCGGCGACTACCAGCTGATCATCGAGTCGATGCAGCCAGCGGGCGATGGCGTGCTGGCGCTGCGTTTTGAAGAGCTCAAGCGCCGCCTCGGCGCCGAGGGGCTGTTTGACGAAGGCCGCAAGCGGCCGCTGCCCCGCGAACCGCGGGCGGTGGGCCTTGTCACCTCCGCCACCGGCGCGGCTTTGCACGATATGCTGACCGTGCTTAAACGGCGTGCGCCGGATCTGCCGGTCTTTATCTACCCGACTCAGGTACAGGGCAGCGCTGCCATCAGCCAGATCGTCGCGGCGATCGCCAAAGCGAACCAGCGCGCCGAGGTGGATGTGCTGATCGTCGGCCGTGGTGGCGGGTCGCTTGAAGATCTCTGGTGCTTTAACGAAGAGATGGTGGCGCGTGCCATTGCCCACTCCGCCATACCTGTGGTGAGCGCGGTGGGCCACGAGGTGGATGTCACCATCAGCGACTTTGCCGCCGACTTGCGTGCCCCTACCCCATCGGCCGCCGCCGAGCTGGTGGCGCCGGATCAGAGCGCCCGGGCCCAGCGTCTCGTTCACCTCAAGCAGCGACTCCTGCAGGCAATGAACCGCCAGCAGACCGCAGCCCGCCACGATTTCATCCTGCTGCAAAAGCGGCTCGACCATCAGGACCCGAAGCGGCGACTGGAACAGCAGTCCCAGCGACTCGACGAGCTCTCCAGCCGGTTACAGCAGCTATTGCGCCAGCGGTTGCATCAGGGTGAGCGGCGCCTCGCCAACCTTGAGCTGCGCCTGCAGGGCAAGAGCCCGGAGCGCTTGCTGGCCGCTGGCAAGCGCCGCCATCAGCTGGCCGAGGAGCGACTCCATGCCCTGATTGCCAAGCGGCAAGACCTTGCTAGTCACCGCCTCGCCATGCTCACCGCCCGCCTCGACGGGGTGAGCCCGCTTGCCACTCTGGGTCGCGGCTACTCCATCACCCGCACTGCGCGTGGCGAAGTCATCAGCCGCGCCGATCAGGTCAGCAGCGGCGACCAGCTCGTCACCACCCTGGCACAAGGGAGCCTGCAGGTACGGGTCGAGGGAGTTATCAAAGACTCTGCCCAGTAGAACGGCTACATCAAACCACCAGCCAATCTGCCATTCAGCCCGGCAATCTGCCAAAAACAAAGGCCACCACCGCAAACACGGTGGTGGCCTTTTTAATCTCGGGTGCTTGCGCCTGCTCACCCCTTGGCGCGGCGAGCGACCAGGGTGAACTTGTAGTCATCGCTCTTGAAGAAGTTGCGACTGAACTCGAACACGGTGCCATCTTGCAAGAAGCCACGGGAAACCTTCTCGATAATGGGCTTGGCAGGATCGATACCGAGCGCCTCCACTACCTGCGCCGAGGGGAGCACCGGAATGATCTCCTGTTCGCTGCGGTCGATCACCAGCTGCTTCACCTCTTCGATGTAGTGGTACTTCGAGCCCTGCATCACCGCATAGCTGAGATCGGGGAAGAGAGCGAGCGGCATCCAGGTCTCCTCCAGCGTCACCGCGATCTGGCGAATAAAGCGCACCCGCTTGACGTAGTAGACCAGCGCCCCCTCCAGCAGATTGAGCCGCTCGGCCAACTCACTGCTCGCCTTGATCACCTCGAAGGCGAGAATGTCGCTGTGGGTCTCGGCCGCGGGATCGGTCACCTTCTCATAGAGGCTGGTGAGCTGATAGATGTCGTAGTTCACCTTCTCCTGCCGCACGTAGCTGCCGCTGCCCTGAATACTCTCGATGACGTTGAGTTCGGTCAGCTGCTTGAGAGCCTGACGCACCGTCACCCGGCTCACCCCGAACTGCTCGCGCAGCTCGGCTTCGGTGGGCAGGGCATCGCCGGGGGCCAGCTCCCCTTGCGCAATCCACTGCTGGATGGTGTCGGCTATCTGGCGATACATGGGTTTTTTCGACACGAAAGGCCACCTCGTCGGCTCTGCGCCATGATAAATGGAAGAGGCGCCATTCTACCCCAGTTACCCGGCAGACAAAACGGCTCGGCCTCATTTGACCTAACAAATCACCTCAAACCAACAATACAAAAACAATACAAATAGAGAATTGTATGATACCACTCACAAAAATCAGTCGGCCGGTTTGTTAGCATCGCTGTCACTTTCACCATGACGGCTTGCTGGCAAGCCAACCTGACAGAGGATCATCATGAATCTGACCAGTCTTACCGGCCCCCATCTCATCACGCTGCAAACCCGGTTTGCCGATCGGGATGCGGCCATTCATGCCCTGACTGATCGGCTCGATCAGGCCGGCAAGCTGCACGACAAGGCCGCCTTTCTGGCCGCGGTCATGGCCCGCGAGGCGCAGGGCCCCACCGCCCTTGGCGAAGGGCTGGCAGTGCCCCACGGCAAGTGCGATGCGGTGCGCGAAGCAGCCTTTGCCGTCGCTACCCTGAGCGAAGAGCTGGGCTGGGAGGGGATCGACGGCCCCGAGCCGGTCAACCTGATCTTCATGCTGGCGATCCCGACCGATCAGGCGGGCTCCACACATATGCAGCTGCTCACCACCCTCACCACCGCTTTGGTAGATGACGATACCCGCGAGGCGGTGCTGGCAGCCAAAAGTGCCGAGCAACTGATGGCGCTGCTCGATGGTGAAGGGGATGGCGGCAAGCAACCAGCAAAAGAAGACAACTTAGATACAAATAAACCCACTGTGGTCTGTGTCACCGCCTGTCCGGCGGGGATCGCCCACACCTATATGGCTGCCGAGTATCTGGAAAAAGCGGGGCGCAAGCTGGGCATCCGGGTACTGGTCGAGAAGCAGGGTGCCAACGGCATCGAGGATCGCCTGCCGCAAGAAGCACTCGATGCTGCGATGGCCTGCATCTTCGCCGCCGAGGTGGCCATCAAGGAGCAGGAGCGTTTTATTGGCATCCCCCGGATCGAGACGCCAGTGGCCGAGCCCATCCGCCATGCCGAGCGGATCCTCAATGACGCGCTGGAAGCGGCCAAGGCCGGCCGTACCGCCCCGACCCCCAGCACCAGTCAGAGCGACACGCAGACCGGCAAGAAGGTGGGCCTCAAGACCGAACTCAAGCAGGCGCTGCTGAGCGGCATCTCCTTTGCCGTACCGCTGATCGTAGCGGGCGGTACCGTGCTCGCCGTCTCTGTGCTGCTGGCCCAGATCTTCGGCCTGCAACATCTGTTTGACACCGAGAACTCCTGGCTCTGGATGTACCGCAAGCTGGGCGGCGGCATGCTGGGCACCCTGATGGTACCGGTACTGGCGGCCTATACCGCCTATTCGCTGGCCGACAAACCGGCGCTGGGCCCGGGCTTTGCGGCGGGACTGGCCGCCAACATGATTGGCTCCGGTTTTCTCGGCGGTGTGGTCGGTGGTCTTATCGCCGGTTACCTGATGCGCTGGGTCAAGCAGCATTTGCGCCTTAGCCCCAACTTCAACGGCTTTCTCACCTTTTACCTCTATCCGGTGATCGGCACTCTGGTGGCGGGCAGCCTGATGCTGTTTGTCATCGGCCAGCCGGTGGCCTGGCTCAACAACAGCCTCACCGAGTGGCTCAACGGCCTCTCCGGCACCAATGCGCTGGTGCTGGGTGCCCTGCTCGGCTTTATGTGTTCGTTTGACCTGGGTGGCCCGGTCAACAAGGCGGCCTACGCCTTCTGCCTCGGCGCCATGGCCAACGGGGTCTACGGCCCTTACGCCATCTTCGGCGCGGTCAAGATGGTCTCGGCCTTTACCGTCACCTTCTCCACCCTGCTGGCGCCACGCCTGTTCCAGACCTTCGAGATCGAGACCGGCAAATCGACCTGGCTACTGGGGCTGGCGGGGATCACCGAGGGCGCCATTCCGATGGCCATCGAAGATCCAATCCGGGTGATCGGCTCCTTCCTCGCAGGCTCGGTGGTCACTGGCGCCATGGTGGGTGCCATGGGGATTGGTCTCTCCACCCCGGGTGCCGGCATCTTCTCCCTCTTTCTGCTCCACGATGGCGGCCACGGTGCCCTGATGGCTGCCGCCGTCTGGCTCGGTGCAGCGCTGGTGGGCACCCTTATCTCCAGTGTGGTGCTGATCGGCTGGCGCCGTCACGCCATGCAGCGCGGCACCTATCAGGTGGTCGCCGCAGAGTAAGGCTCATCTTCACCACCGTTTTTTCAACAGACTATTTTTCCGCACGGCAGGCAAGGGCCGCCGTGCGTCAGCAAAGGATCATTGTCATGACAGTTTCACGAGTTCACATCACGCCACACATGCACTGGGATCGGGAGTGGTACTTCACCACCGAGGAGTCCCGCATCCTGCTGGTCAATAACATGGCGGAGATCCTGGCGCGGCTTGAATCCGACCCCGACTACAAGTTCTATGTGCTGGACGGCCAGACCGCGGTGCTGGAGGATTACTTCGCCATCCAGCCCGAGAACAAGGCCCGGGTGAAGGCGCTGGTGGAAGCGGGCAAGCTCATCATCGGCCCCTGGTACACCCAGACCGACACCATGCAGGTGAGCGGCGAGTCCATCCTGCGCAACCTGCTCTACGGGATGCGCGACTGCCTCAGCCTTGGCGAGCCGATGAAGATCGGTTACCTGCCCGACTCGTTCGGCATGTCCTCCCAGCTACCCCACATCTTCAACGGCTTCGGGATTGACCGGGCCATGTTCTGGCGCGGCTGCTCCGAGCGTCACGGCACTGACAAGACCGAGTTCCTCTGGCAGAGCAACGATGGCAGCGAGGTGACCGCCCAGGTGCTGCCGCTTGGCTACGCCATTGGCAAGTACCTGCCGGAAGATGAGGCGGGCCTGCGCAAGCGGCTCGAATCCTACTTCGAGGTGCTGGAGAAGGCCTCGGTGACCAAGGATATCCTGCTGCCCAACGGCCACGACCAGATGCCGCTGCAGCAGAACATCTTCGCCATCATCGACAAGCTGCGGGAGATCTACCCCCAGCGTGAATTCCACATGAGCCGCTTCGAGCAGGTCTTCGAGCGCATCGAAGCGTGCCGCGACCAGCTGGCCACCCTCAAGGGGGAGTTCAACGACGGCAAATACATGCGGGTACACCGCACCATCTCCTCCACCCGGATGGATATCAAGCTGGCCCACGCCGCTATCGAGAACAAGATCGTCAACATCCTCGAACCGCTGGCGAGCATCGCCTGGGCGCTCGGCTTCGAGTACCACCACGGGCTGCTGGAGAAGATGTGGAAGGAGATCATGAAGAACCACGCCCATGACAGCATCGGCTGCTGCTGCAGCGACAAGGTGCATCAGGAGGTGATGACCCGCTTCATTCTGGCCGACGACATGGCCGAGAACCTGATCCGCTTCTACATGCGCAAGATTGTCGACAACATGCCGGTGGCGCTCTGTGAAGACGGGGTACAGGTGGCCGACAAGCTCTGCCTGTTCAACCTGATGCCCTTCCCCCGTCAGGAGGTGATCAACACCAGCATCCGCATTCGCGCCCAATCCTTTGCCCTGCGCGATGAAGCGGGCCAGCCGGTCCCCTGCTTCATCCGCGCCAAGCGCGAGATTGACCCGGGGCTGGTGGACAGGCAGATCGTTCACTACGGCAACTACGACCCCTTTATGGAGTACGACATCCAGCTCTGCCATCCGCTGCCGGCCATGGGTTACTGCACTCTCCATATTGAGGGCAATCAGCCAGGACTGGCGCAGCCGGTGACTGCCAGCGGCGAGCTGCTGGAGAACGATTTTTACCGCATCGCCCTCAATGACAACGGCACTTTGCAGATCCTGGATAAACTGCGCGGCACCACATTTGATCAGGTGCTCACGCTGGAAGAGGGCTCCGATGATGGCGACGAATATGACTACTCGCCATCGCGGGACGAGTGGCTGCGCTACTCCACCGAGTTTGCGGTGACTCGCGAGGTTACCCATCAGGCATGGCAGAGCATCGCCACTCTCAAACTGCGTATGGCCTTGCCGGCCAACCTAGCCGAGCGGGCCAACCGCCAGTGCAGCGGCCACCTTGATGTCACCTGCCGCATCACCCTGGCGCACCAGAGCCCACGCATCGACATCGAGCTGGAGCTCGACAATCAGGCCGATGATCACCGGGTGCGGGTGCTGATCCCCACCCCCTTCCCGAGCGACACTGTGGTCTCTGACAACCAGTTTGGCTGCATCACCCGCCCCACACACGACAGCGCCATGGCCGACTGGGAAGCGGAGGGGTGGAAAGAGGCTCCCATTCCGGTCTGGCAGCTGATGAACTTCGTCGCCCTGCAAGATGGCAAGCAGGGGCTGGCGGTGCTGAGTGACGGTCTGCGCGAGTTTGAAGTGATCGGTGAGCAGTGCGACACCCTGGCACTCACCCTGCTGCGCGGGGTCGGCGTACTCGGCAAAGAGGAGCTGCTGCTGCGCCCGGGTCGCCCCTCCGGCATCAAGCTGCCCACCCCGGACTCCCAGGTGCGTGGCAAACTCAGCTGCCGTTTCAGCCTGCTGGCATTTGCTGGTGATCACATCAGCGCCAACGTGATGCAGGCGGCGCGCAGCTACCTCACCCCGGTGCGCTGCTACAACAAGATCCCGTTCGATGCCATGAAGCTCAACAAGGCAAGCTTCACCACCCCGCTCCACTTCAGTCTGCTCACCATGGACCCCTCCGGTCCGGTGCTGAGCGCCCTGAAAAAGGCAGAGGATGAAGAGGCGCTGGTGATCCGGGTCTACAACCCGAGCGAGCAGGTGGTACTAAAGGGTGGCAAAGTGAGCTGCGAACACGCCCTGAACGACTGGCAAGCGGTGCGGATGGACGAGCAGCCCTTGCCCCTTGAACTGGCCGCTGGCGAATTTGGCGAGCTGGCGCCGTGCCACTCCCGCAGCGTACGCTTTCGGGTGGCTCGCGGCTAACCGCCGGTAACCCCCACAGCTAGCAACAGGCGGGGAAGAGTCATCCCCTCCCCGCCTGTTTATCCCTTCAAGCTGGCCTGCCCCTGTCTAGTCCTGAAATAGGTTTACACATTTTCGGCTAGCGTTGCTCCACTCAGAACCCCCTATGTACCGCATCGGGGGTTCTGTATTTCAACGCATGATGCGGCCGCTCCGCGTTATAAATATCCACCGCTTCACGCACCATTTCCCGCGCTTGCGCCAAATCCTGCGGGCTTTGCAACAATAACTCTCCTTTCAAAATCCCGTTCACCCGCTCCGCCAACGCATTCTGGTAACAGTCATACCCATCCGTCATCGAGCATTTCACCCCGTACCGTTCATGTAATGACTGATACAGCCCAGAGCAATACTGCACGCCGCGGTCCGAGTGGTGGATGAGTTCACCGCTGCCACGCCGTTGCTTCAGTGCTTTCTTGAACGCCATCGCCACCGACTCCGCGTGCATTCCTTCGTGTACGTGGTGGCCCACTATCTTGCGTGAGTACGCATCCGTCACCAGGCTCAGGTACAGTGGCCCGCTCCTGGCTGGCAGATAGGTGATATCAGCGACCCAGACCTGCTCCGGGGCCACCGGTGTGACCTGCTCTGGCCCCGCCTTGAGCAAGTTGGGATGACGGTAGAAACGGTGAAAACTGTGGGTGGTCTTGTGATACGCCCGTCTGGGTGGCACCAGCAGGCGGTGCTCGGCCAATATCTGAAACAGCCTGTCACGCCCGACCTTGAGCCCGT
>NZ_JAJNOE010000026.1:0-45327 GCF_027854445.1 Aeromonas sp. PI_26 | reverse complement strand
CCAGAGTCAGGATGATGGCGGGCTCAAGGTCGGGCGTGACAGGCTGTTTCAAATATTGGCCGAGCACCGCCTGCTGGTGCCACCCAGACGGGCGTATCACAAGACCACTCACAGTTTTCACCGTTTCTACCGTCATCCCAACTTGCTCAAGGCGGGGCCAGAGCAGGTCACACCGGTGGCCCCGGAGCAGGTCTGGGTCGCAGATATCACCTATCTGCCAGCCAGGAGCGGGCCGCTGTACCTGAGCCTGGTGACGGATGCCTACTCACGCAAGATAGTGGGCCATCACGTGCACGAAGGGATGCACTCCGAGTCGGTGGCGATGGCGTTCAAGAAAGCACTGAAGCAACGGCGTGGCGGCGGTGAACTCATCCATCACTCGGACCGCGGCGTGCAGTATTGCTCTGGGCTGTATCAGTCACTACATGAACGGTACGGGGTGAAGTGCTCGATGACGGATGGGTATGACTGTTACCAGAATGCGTTGGCGGAGCGGGTGAACGGGATTTTGAAAGGAGAGTTATTGTTGCAAAGCCCGCAGGATTTGACGCAAGCGCGGGAGATGGTGCGTGAAGCAGTAGATATTTACAACGAGGAGCGGCCGCATCATGCGTTGAAATACAGAACCCCCGATGCGGTACATAGGAGGTTCTGAGTGGAGCAACGCTAGCCGAAAATGTGTAAACCTATTTCAGGACTAGACAGTCAGTAGCCCCTTGCCAGCGGATTTTTCTCACCAACTCCCCCGCCCAGATCAAAAAATTCATTTTATATATGGGTTAACGTGACCCCAGAATCATCTTCCAGCGAGATATCCCATGAACATGAGCAACACTGAGCGTTTGATCCTGAGCAACCAGTACGAAATTCTGGCGAAACTCAATCCGGAGAAAGCGGACGTCTACCAGCGCGCCAGCACCATCATCGAGCGCGGCTACTGCCTGCAGATCCTCGAGCTGGAGAAGAGCTTCGGCCATCTGGATCTGGCGACCTGCCAGGAGGTGATCGACACCCTTGAGCTGCACCACGCACTGGCCATCTCATGGGGTAATCTGGATGCCGCCGATCAGGGCGAGATCAATGCCAGTCGGCTGGAGTTCAATGGCTACAGCCGCAGCCAGGAGCGTGAACTGGCCGACTATGTCTGCTTCCTGCTGGAGGTGGACAAGCGCTTCCCCGAGCTCAAGTGCCCGTGCGACGAGCTCTCCAGCGACATCGCCATGCGCGACAAGTACCAGCGGATGCTGACTGTATGGCGTCAGTGCCCTCGTCAGTACAAGCTCTCCATCCAGGAGATCCGCAAGGTACTGGCAGCGTGATCCGCACACCGACCGCAACAAAAAAGGCGCCACTGGCGCCTTTTTGCATCTGAAACGGGTTATTCGTAGAGAAAAGATTTATCGAGCTGCTGGAAGGCGGCCTTGAGGGTATCGGCCAGCTCTTCATAGCGGGGCTGTGACACCAGCTGACGGCGGCCACCCTGCTCGTTCATCTTGCCGTTGATCTCACGATACCAGCTCGCCAGCGACGGGGGCAAGCGGGTGTCGGCACGCTGGCCGAGCCAGTAGTAACCCTGCAGCGGCAAACTGAGCAGAAACAGCACGGAGGTGATAACGGAGGGCCAGTAGTGCAGCTCGCCAAACTGGAACTGCAGCATCACGCTCAGCACCGCCAGCGCGGGGATCACCTTGAGGGCGAACTCGGTCGCCTTGATCACCCGATTTTCAGGAAACATCGAATTGAGCTCGGGACGGCGCGGCCAAAGCGTCATATAATGGCGGCCTTGCTGTAACTTAGTTCCAAAAATGTTCATGCTCATACTACCTCCGAGCGCTTTTTGAACGTACTAACGGCAAAACCTCGACAAAATTTGATGCGAAGTAACAAAGGTTGAGGATGACTTTGTTATTTTTCAACAATCGGGTTATCCTTTGTACGCCCATTTTTGCGTCAAAAGCTTCTTGCTATTGACCTGTCAGGGACGTCTGGATTTCGGGTCTTGTATCACTATACAAGGGGCAAGCAACAGATTGCCAACCCTCATAAGGATAAGTTGAAAGTTTTTGGCCGCACCGCGTCCAACGCATCCGCCTACACAACCCAATCTGCGATAGGATTTATTCATGAGTAAGCTGGTTCTTGTTCTTAACTGTGGCAGCTCTTCCCTGAAGTTTGCCGTCATTGACGCAACCACCGGTGATGACCTGCTGTCCGGCCTGGCCGAGTGCTTCAACCTCGACGACGCCCGCATCAAGTGGAAACTGAATGGCGAGAAAGGCAGTGCCGATCTGGGCGCGGGTGCCGCTCACCAGGAAGCGCTGGACTTCATCGTCAACAAGATCCTGCCGCTCAATCCGGAACTGTCCAAGAACCTGATCGCCATCGGTCACCGTGTTGTTCACGGTGGCGAGCGCTTCACCTCTTCCGTTGTCATCTGCGAAGACGTGATCGCCGGCATCGAAGCTGCTGTTCCGTACGCACCGCTGCACAACCCGGCTCACCTGATCGGTATCCGTGAAGCTCGCCGCGTATTCCCGGCGCTGGCTGACAAGAACGTGGCAGTATTCGATACCGCGTTCCACCAGACCATGCCGGAAGAAGCCTTCCTGTACGCCCTGCCGTACAAGCTCTACAAAGAGAACGGCATCCGTCGCTACGGCGCTCACGGCACCAGCCACTACTACATCAGCCTGGAAGCTGCCAAGCAGCTGAACAAGCCGGTTGAAGAGCTGAACATCATCAACTGCCACCTGGGCAACGGCGGTTCCGTCTGCGCCATCAAGAACGGCAAGTCTGTTGATACCTCCATGGGCCTGACTCCGCTGGAAGGCCTGGTGATGGGTACCCGCTCCGGCGATCTGGACCCGGCCATCATCTTCTTCCTGCACGACAAGCTGGGCATGAGCGTGGCCGATATCAACACCATGCTGACCAAAGAGTCCGGCCTGCAGGGTCTGACCGAAGTGACCTCCGACTGCCGTTTTGTTGAAGACAACTACGACAGCAAAGAAGAAGCCAAGCGTGCTATGGACGTTTACTGCTATCGCCTGGCCAAGTACATCGGCGCCTACGCTGCCGCCATGGACGGTCGTCTGGACGCCGTTGTTTTCACCGGTGGTATCGGTGAAAACTCTGCCCCGATCCGTGAAATCACCCTGAACAAACTGGGTCTGCTGGGCTTTGACGTCGATCACGACGCCAACCTGAAGGCTCGTTTCGGCAAGGGTGGCGAGATCACCAAGGCTGGTTCTACCAAGGCTCTGGTTATCCCGACCAACGAAGAGTGGGTTATCGCCCACGACGCGCTGGAACTGGTCGGCGCTTAATTGACGCAGTAACTCGAGGCCGCCCACAGGGCGGCCTTTTCCTGATCCCAAAAAATGAACAAGGGGTATAAAGTGGCACGCACTATTATGCTTATCCCGGTCGGCACTGGTGTCGGCGTAACTTCCGTGAGTCTTGGCGTTGTTCGCGCCATGGAGCGTCACGGTGTCAATGTCAGCTTCTTCAAACCGGTTGCCCAGCCGCGTCCGGGTGAAACCGGTGCCGAGCGCTCAACCGCCGTTATCCGCGCTGCTGCCAACATCAACCCACCCGAGCCGTTCACCCTCTCCTACGCCGAGAACATGATCAGCTCCAGCAACACCGACATCCTGCTGGAAGAGATCGTTGCCCGCTTCGAAGAGCACGTGAAATCCAGTGGTGCCGAAGTGCTGGTTGTCGAAGGTATGGTGCCGACCGACAAGCAGCCCTTTGCCAACAAGCTGAACTACGACGTCGCCAAGGCGCTGGACGCTGACATGGTATTCGTGACCCACCCGGGCCATGACTCCAGCCAGAAACTGAAAGAGCGCATCGAGCTGGCCTGCTCCAACTTCGGTGGTGTCAACAACCCCCGCATCGTTGGTTGCGTGATCAACAAGGTTGGCGCGCCGGTTGACGAGCATGGCGTAACCCGCCCTGACCTGACCGAGATGTTCGAAGCCCATCACCACGCTTCTGACGCGGCTCACAACCTGGAAGTGCTGCAAGTGTTCGGCAAGAGCCCGCTGCGCATCCTGGGTTGCATCCCCTGGAACACCCAGCTGATCGCCCCGCGCGCCAAGGATCTCGCCAAGCATCTGGCCGCCAAGATCTTGCACAAGGGTGAGCTGGACAGCCGTCGCCTGCAGACCGTGACCTTCTGCGCCCGCTCCATCCACAACATGGTCGAGCACTTCCGTCCGGGTAGCCTGCTGGTCACCTCCGGCGACCGCTCTGACGTCATCGTCTCCGCCTGCCTCTCCGCCATGAACGGCGTCAAGCTGGGCGCCCTGCTGCTGACCGGTAACTATCATCCGGAGCCGCAGGTCATGGCGCTGTGCCAACAGGCCATGGCCACCGGCCTGCCGATCATGATGACCGGTACCAACACCTGGCAGACCGCCGTCAGCCTGCAGAACTTCAACGTCGATATTCCGGAAGATGACCGCGAGCGTATCGAGCTGGTACAGGACTACGTCGCTGGCCACATCGACAAACACTGGATCGAGTCGCTGACTGTCAGCTCTACCCGTTCCCGTCGTCTGAGCCCGCCGGCATTCCGTTATCAGCTGACCGAGCTGGCCCGTCAGGCCAACAAGCGTGTCGTGCTGCCGGAAGGCGACGAGCCGCGCACCATCAAGGCTGCCGCAATCTGTGCCGAGCGTGGCATTGCCCGTCCGGTGCTGCTGGGTAACCCGGAAGAGATCCGTCGCGTTGCCGAACAGCAGGGTGTTGTTCTGACCGATCGCGTCGAGATCATCGATCCGGCCGTTGTGCGCGAGCGCTATGTGCCGCGTCTGGTCGAGCTGCGCAAGAACAAGGGCATGACCGAAGTGGTTGCCCGCGAGCAGCTGGAAGATAACGTGGTACTGGGTACCATGATGCTGGAGCGCAATGAAGTTGACGGCCTGGTATCCGGCGCGGTACACACCACTGCCAACACCATCCGTCCGCCGATGCAGATCATCAAGACTGCTCCAGGCTCTTCCCTGATCTCCTCCATCTTCTTCATGCTGCTGCCTGACCAGGTGCTGGTCTACGGTGACTGCGCGATCAACCCGGATCCGACTGCCGAGCAGCTGGCCGAGATCGCCATCCAGTCAGCCGACTCCGCAGCCGCTTTCGGCATCGAGCCGCGCGTCGCCATGATCTCCTACTCTACCGGCACCTCCGGCGCCGGTGCCGATGTAGAGAAAGTGCGTGAAGCGACCGAGCTGGCCAAGGCCAAGCGCCCCGACCTCATAATCGATGGCCCGCTGCAGTACGACGCGGCCATCATGGAGAACGTGGCCAAGTCCAAGGCACCGAACTCACCGGTTGCCGGTAAAGCCACCGTGTTCGTCTTCCCTGACCTGAACACCGGTAACACCACTTACAAAGCGGTGCAGCGTTCCGCTGACCTGGTCTCCATCGGCCCCATGCTGCAAGGCATGCGCAAGCCGGTCAACGACCTCTCCCGTGGCGCCCTGGTTGACGACATCGTCTACACCATCGCCCTGACCGGTATCCAGGCTGCACAGGCTGACGAACAAGCTTAATCAGCTCTAGCCTGAAAAAACCGATCACAAAGGCTGCTCACCCCTGGTGAGCAGCCTTTTTTCTTAGTTCTCTTTTGAATACCAGTGAAACATGCCATCAGTGCAGTTTTATGCAGAATAATGCCATGTGATGTGCCAGAAATGTCTCGAGCGTAGCGCTGTGGGAAAGCGTGCCCGCCACCTTAAAGATGTATCTAAAATAGATTCAAGATCATACGGTTGGATATATGAGGGCATTCATAGTGAAGCGCTTATAGCAAATATTTCGCCATCGGCATGAGGATTTGACCTGTTAGAAATAGCAGTGAAAAAGACCCGTTCGATACGCTATTCATCAATGTGCCACTCGGCAATATCCACATCATGGAGGAATGGAAATGCTGATGAAGAAGCTCTCTGCAATCATGCTGCTGGCCTGCTTGCCCCTGTTCAGCCAACCTGTGCTGGCCGCAGATAAGGCAGCACCCAAGCAAACAACCACGACCGAGGTCGCTAAGGAGACCGGTAAGCTGAACATCAATACGGCCACCCTTGCCGAACTCACCAGCCTGAAAGGGATTGGCGACAAGAAGGCACAAGCCATCGTCGACTATCGGGAAAAACAGGGAAAGTTCACCTCGGTCGATCAGCTGGCAGATGTCAATGGCATTGGCCCAGCCACGCTGGAAGCCAACAGGGACATGATAATAGTCAAATAAAGTCGAATGGATCAGTTGCAAATGGGGCAGCCTGTGGCTGCCCCATTTTTCTTGGGGTATGATTGCCGCACTTTAATCCCGCTGGATAGTTTTCCATGAAAAAGACTCCTCTTGTTGTTCGTAAGGCCGTGCTCCCGGTAGCCGGTCTGGGTACCCGTATGCTGCCAGCCACCAAGGCCATCCCGAAAGAGATGTTGCCGGTGGTCGACAAACCACTGATCCAGTACGTAGTGCGCGAAGCCATCGCCGCCGGTATCAAAGAGATCGTGCTGGTCACCCACTCGAGCAAGAACTCCATCGAAAACCACTTCGACAAGAGTTTCGAACTGGAAGCGACCCTCGAGAAGCGAGTCAAGCGTCAGCTGCTGGAAGAGGTGCAACAGATCTGCCCGAAAGACGTCACCATCATGCACGTCCGCCAGGGCGAGGCCAAAGGTCTGGGCCACGCGGTGTTGTGTGCCCGTCCGCTGATCGGTGACAACCCCTTCGCCGTGCTGCTGCCGGATGTGCTGATCGACGACGTTGCCAGCAACCCCAAGCAGGACAACCTGGCCGAGATGGTGCACATGTACGAAGAGAACCAGATCAGCCAGATCATGGTGGAAGCGGTTCCCGAGAGCGAAGTGGACAAGTATGGCATCGCCGACATCAAGGGTGAGGCGCTGACCGAGGGGATGTCCCTGCCGATGCAGGCCATTGTCGAGAAACCGCCCCGTGACGAAGCCCCCTCCAATCTGGCGGTGGTGGGTCGTTACGTCCTCTCCTCCAATATCTGGCCGCTGCTGGAGAAGACCCCGGCCGGTGCCGGTGACGAGATCCAGCTGACTGACGCCATCGCCATGCTGATGGAACAGGAGCAGGTCAACGCCTACTTCATGAAGGGCAAGAGCCACGATTGCGGCAGCAAGCTGGGCTACATGAAAGCCAATGTGGAATATGGTGTGCGCCATCACGAGCTGAATGGTGAATTCATCGGCTGGCTGAAGCAGTTCGTCAAGCAGTTGTAATCGCTGATAAATCTGTTTTTTATAGACGTATTTAAGGGGCATCAAATGATGCTCCTTTTTCATTTTTGCAACAAAAAATCAATCAAGAGTAAATAAACTCTCAGCAAATCATAATGTTGTAATTTATTCACACATGCTCTATAAGGATTGAGGCGTGTTTCTCGCCCTTGCATAAAAAACTCAAAAAAATATAAGACACAGGTGGAAGTTCCAATGAATAACCCGTCAAAAGGGACCTTTTTAGGTCACCCTAAAGGGCTTTTTTTGCTCTTTAGTACCGAACTGTGGGAGAGATTCTCCTATTACGGCATGCGTGCCGTGCTGGTGCTCTATCTGACCGACCTGACTGCCAACGGCGGTCTGGGCTGGAGTCAGGCAGATGCCCTCAAACTCTACGGTATCTATACCGGCCTGGTTTATATCACTCCGCTGATCGGCGGCTGGCTGGCTGACACCTTCCTGGGTCAACGTCGCGCCATCCTGATCGGTGCCGTGCTGATGGCCGCAGGTCAGTTCACTCTGGCACTGCCCCACGCCATGTTCTCGGATATGGTCAACACCATGTTCTACGCGGGCCTCGCGTTGCTGATCGTGGGTAACGGCCTGTTCAAACCGAACATCTCCACCATGGTGGGTGACCTCTATGAAGAGGGCGATCATCGCCGTGATGGTGCTTTCACCATCTTCTACATGGGTATCAACCTGGGTTCCCTGCTGGCAGGTGTGATCTGTGGTGCTGCCGCTACGGCCTACGGCTGGCAAGCAGCCTTCGTCGGCGCCGGTATCGGTATGCTGCTCTCTCTGGTGATCCAGGCCACCATGGCCCAGCGTTTCCTGGGTGACATCGGTCGTGTGACTGCCGCCCAACGCGCAGCAGCCCTGCGTACTACCGAGCAGAAAGCACCGCTGACCAAGCAGGAAGTGGATCGCATCAAGGTTATCCTGGTACTGGGTCTGTTCACCATCATCTTCTGGGCTGGTTTCGAACAGGCCGGTGGTCTGATGAACCTCTACACCCAGGAGTATACCGACCGCATGATCGGCAGCTTCGAAGTGCCGACCGCCTGGTTCCAGTCCCTGAACCCCTTCTTCATTATCACCCTGGCACCGGTCGTTGCGGCCATCTGGATCAAGCTCGGCAAGAAAGAGCCGAACTCTCCGGTGAAATTCGCCATGGGTCTGCTGTTCCTGGCTATCGGCTTCCTGTTCATGGTGGGTGCCGTGCTGCAGCAGGGTGGTGACAACACAGTCAAGACCTCCATGTTCTGGCTGGTTGGCGCATACCTGTTCCACACCCTGGGCGAGCTCTGCCTCTCCCCGATTGGCCTCTCCATGGTGACCAAGCTGGCTCCGCTGCGTCTGGCTTCCCTGATGATGGGTGCCTGGTTTGGCTTCGTTGCCCTGGCCAACTACGCTGCGGGCTTTATCGGCTCCTTCGTGGGTGAAGCCGGCCCGATCGCCATCTTCGGTGGCATCGCCCTGGCTGCAGTACTTAGCGCCCTGATCCTGCTGACCATGGCCAACCGCCTGGTCTACTGGATGCACGGTGCCGAAGGCCCGGCCAAAGAGCCGCAAGCTCAAGAGAAGAAACTGCACTCCGCCACCGTCTAAACGGTCAGGATTGTAAACAACAAACAGGGCGCCCATCGGCGCCCTGTTTGTTTTAGCCTGTTTATCAGGCGGCATCAGTGATGACGAACCTGCACATCCAGCGAGCCGCCGCTGTCGCTGCGAAACTGCAGGGCGAACGGTTCATGCCAGCTGCGTTTGTGCAGGGCGTAGTGGCTGCTGCGCATCAGACCAAGGGGTAGCCCGCCGGAGCGCATCAGCCAGTGGGGAGAGGTGAGCCCTGCGTTGGCAAACACCAACCCATCATGCTGATCAAACAGTAGCGCCGCCATGGCAAAAGAGTGGCGAAGCCCGGACGCCATCAACTGATGGTTGAGGTATTCTAGCAACCGGTGCGGCTGGCTCAGCAACCGGCTCTCGTTCTGCTGAAACTGGCGATAGGGGACGTTCATCAAGGAGCGCACCAGTGCACCACAAAATGCCGCATCCGTCCCCATGATCGGCAGTTCCATCACCAGCACCAGCAGCTTGTCTTCCACCTTGAAGGTATCGGGAATAAACAACTGCCCCAGCCCCTTGAACGTGACCTGCCAGGGGCCCCACTCCTGCAAGCCCGGCGGCTTGAGCCCCGCCAGAAGGCGGCTGGCCGCCTTGTCGTGGGCACTGAAATAGTCGATGTGATCCATCAGCTCCAGCTGCTGCGCCCGGTTGACGCTGCCGTTGAGACACTGTTCGATGCTGCGCTCGACCAGCGCGTAATCCTCAAGGGGTTTGAGCAGATAGTCCCGCGCACCGGCACGCAAGGCGCTGGCGACTGCCTCCATGGTGCTCTGGGCCGAAATGACGATAACCGGAATATGGGGATAGCGCGCAGAGAGGCAGGCGATCACCTCGTGGCCATCCATATTGGGCATATTGAGATCGCAGAGCACCACATCGGGATGATAGAGGGCCGCCGCCGATAGCCCCTCAATACCATCTTCGGCCTGAAAGACCGTTGCCCCGTCCCGTGCGAGGTAACTCACTAACGAGTGGCGAAAAACAGCTTCGTCCTCCACCATCAGGATCCGTAGCCCGGCTTTTGACATCTTGATAAAGCTCTTATTAGTCAATTGGTTATTTAGGTATTAAGACTAGTTCAAAAGTGAGGTATCCGCGGAAACGATGCGTCAAAAATAGACCTTGGTCAGGTTCTGAACGACAGATTGCTCTATTAACAACCACATGGCAGCACAACCTCTCCCCACAATGTCGCTACCTCCATGCGAATTGTGCAAGCCCCTGCCATAGGGGATAATGGCCGCCACACAAGCGCATAAAGAAGACCATGACTCCAGCCGAATACAGTGCCCTCGCCCACCCCAGATTGTCCCATCCGGCTCGCAGTCTCTATACCCTGCAGTTGCGCCGACTGGTGCTGGAAAATCAGCTGGCCCGGCTCAACTATCCCGAGCTGGGTCGGGCGCTGGCAGTGGTCGATCCGGGAGATCCCTGCGGCTTCTCGTTTCAGGTCAATGCCCGCCAGCTCACCGAGCTGTTCGATGAACTGATGGAGGCGGGCCTGCTGCAAGTCGAGGCCCAGCCCGAGAGTGAGCACTACCATCAGTGCCCGTTCCAGTTGCCATTGCTGACCCAGAAGTTGCGCAGCCCGCTGCCGGAACGCCCCTTCCAGATGCATCTGCAATGGCGACCGGACGAGGAACTGCCCGCCCTCGCCCGCCTGTGCGGGGTGATCGATGCCAGCTATAGCGAAGAAGATCTGGGGGAGTTTATCGCCTACTGGCTGGGGCGCCCCGAGGTGTTCGACTCCCAGCATCAATGGATGCTCAAGTTCATTCGCGCCCTCAAGACCCGCCGCTATACCCGTCGCAAACCGATGGAGGTGCAGGGCTACCAGCAGGTGACGCCGGCCCCGGCTGAGTCGGGCCCCAGCAAACGGGCCCAACAGATGATTGAAGAGGCCAAGCGACTGGCCCAACAGCAGACGCAAGAACCCGCAGCGCAGCAGGAGCCGGATAATGATTGATAGCGGCCCCCGCCTGCAGGCAGAATCAACCCCTTGTCTACCCATCCCTGATCGAGCAGAAGGAGCATTCCATGACTGACCCGCAAGATCCCCTGCGCCAGGAGCTGGAAGAGATCGAAGCCAAGCGCCAGAAGATCGCCAAGGCCAAGCAGGGCCACCGTGTTCACGACCCGGAATTGAGCCGCCATGTGGGTGGCCTGCTGGAGCGCATTCGTCGCCTGCAACAAGAGACAGGTGGCGGCCAGTATGACTACGAGACCCTGCGCAAGGAGTACGACGCCAAGGCCAACGCCGAGGTGCGCGAGCTGCAGAAGGCGGCCCGTCAGGAGCGGATCCAGAAGCTGATCGCCCAGGCCGACCTCAACCCTGACTGGGTATTTGACAAGATGGATGCCGGTGACCCGGCGCTGCAATACCCCATCGAAACAGCCCGTTACTTTATCAGCGGCTTCGAGCACTGGGAGAAGAGCGGTGGCGGCTGCATGCTGATCTACGGCGACTACGGCACCGGCAAGTCGACCCTGGCGGGGGCGGTGGCACACGAGCTGATCGCCCGTCACCAGAAATCGGTGATCTTCCAGCAGTGGGCCTCCATCGTCGATCGACTGTTCTTCAACGTCATCCCCGACCAGGATGAGCGCAACCAGTACCGCCGCGCACTGGAAGAGGTGGACCTGCTGATCATCGACGAGGTATCGGCCAACCGCGCCAAGATGGCGGAGAGCCAGTCCAGCTTCCTCGGCCACCTGCTGCGCCGCCGTCGCAACCTGTCAAAGAGCGTCATCATCATCACCAACCACACACCCCAGAGCCTGCATCAGGCGATCGGTGATTTCAGCTATGAGGCGATCAAGGCGTTCAATCCGGTGGATATCCACCTGAGCGGCCCAAGCCGTCGCCCCAGCATCGGCAACTACAACGGCTGATCCCTCCCAAAGAGTGCGAGTCGCTGGCGGCTCGCACTCTCTCCTCCCTGTCAGCTCACAAATAGAAACAACTCTCATTTACAGCAGGCGAACAAGCCACTAGGCTAGCCCCTTTTGCCAAGGGAGCTCATCTATGCCAACCACACTGATTTTCGGAGCCAGCCGCGGGCTGGGCCGCGCCTTTACTCACCACGCCCTGAGCCAGGGTCACCGGGTCGTTGCGCTGGTGCGCAACCCCGAGATGGCCATGGAACTGAGTGCGCTGGGAGTCGAGGTGATCGAGGGGGATGCGCTGGATCCGGCTGCGGTACAGCAGGCATGTGTTCTGGCGGGGCAAGATGCACAGGTCGTCTCTACCCTCGGCAGCTTCCGTCAGGCCGCGCCGGTGGACTATCAGGGCAACCGCCATGTAATCGATGCCATGGAGCAGGCAGGCCTGAAACGGCTGCTGCTGGTCACCTCCCTCGGCTGTGGCGACAGCTGGCAGTATCTGCCGGAGCGGGCCCGCGCAGCCTTCGGTCACGAGGTACGTCTCAAGAGTCTGGCGGAGAGCTGGCTGCAGACCAGCTCCCTTGCATGGACCATTCTGCGCCCTGCGGGCCTGCAGGATGGCGACGCCACCGGTCGCGCCGAACTGAGTCAGGGCAAGGAGGTACACGGACTGGTACGCCGCGCCGATGTGGCCGCCCAAGGGCTGCGTCTGCTGGCGGATGAGACGGCTGTGGGGCAGATCTACGCCATCGGCGATCCCGAACTCCAGCGCGGCTAAACCAGCAGTAAAATCGCTTAACTCCACCACATAACAAAACGGTCAGCCCAAGGGCTGACCGTTTTCGCTTTACCGCACACGCCATCTCACTGGCGCTTGCCCTATCTCGCTTAACCGGCGGTCGTTTCACCCTGCACGACTGACGGGCGAGCAACTGGCAGCGACTGCTGCCGCCAACGCAGCAGCAGGCAGGCCAGCACGCCGTAGAGCAGCGCCAGTCCCCATAGCTGCCACCAGTAGCGGGAGACCTGCGCAAAGTCGGCCCCCATCTGGTTAAGGCGCAGAAACCCCTCGATGGCGGGGATAGTGGGCACCCACTGAGCCAGCCAGTTGAGAGGCGCCGGGATCAGCTCGAGCGGCCAGATAAAGCCCGCCAGAAAGACCAGCGGCAGGGAGGAGATGAGTACCACCTGAGTGGGCAGATCGCGCCGGGTAAAGATCGCCCCCAGCACAATCCCGAACCAGCAGGTCGCCAGCAGGAACGGCAGGGCGAACAACCACAGCTCCAGCGGATCGGCATGACGGGCAATATTGTAGTGCTCGAAGCAGAAGCCGAGGAAGTAGCTCACCGGCAGCAGGAACAACCCCGCCAGCACCAGAGTTCTGGCCAGCAGCAGCGGCAACACCGGCGCGCTTTGCCAGTAACCGTGCTCGCCGCGACAGCTGCGCTGGTTCTGGGTCGCCCCCAGGATCCCCGCCCCCATCAGTAACACCTGATGGAGGATCAGCACGAACACCGCCGGCACCACGTAGTTGACGTAGCCCATGGTGGGATTGAACACCGGCACCACGTTGAGGGCCACCGCATTCCAGCCCGTGGCCGCTTGTGGCTGCGCCTCGCCGTGGCTCAGCAGCCGCGCCACCTTCACCTGGGCGGCGAGAGTGCCACCGGCCTGCGCCAGTCCTTCGGCAATGGTGCCGTAGACCAGAAAGTAGGAGGCATCACCGGCATAACTCAGGGTGACGCTCTTGCCCTGCATCAGATCCCGATAGAAGTGGTTGGGGATATGCAGGATCCCGCTCGCCTCCCCGGCCATCATCAGCTGGCGCGCCTCGGCCAGCGAATTGGCTCGCGCCACCAGCTTTACCTGCGGCGTGGCATCGGCCATAAACTCCAGCTGACGGGACAGCTGACTGCCATCGTCGTTGACCACCACCACCGCCTCTTCCCGCGGCAGCTGATGCAGATAGGGCTGGGGATAGAGAAACGAGTAGAAGATCACCCCGCCAAACAGGGTGAGCATGATGGCGCGATCCGCCAGCAGGGTGCGCAGCTCTAGGCGCAACAGATCGACAAATCCCAGCATCACTCAGGCTCCTTTTCGGCGCTCGCCACTGCGGCTGATTGACGGGCCAGCTCGGCCTGCTGCTTGTAACGACGTACCACCAGCAGCAAGGGAAGCAGAAACAGCAGCAGCGCCCCCAGTTGCGGCAACGCCGATGCGAGAGGCAGACCGTAGTTGCTCTGACCAATCTGCAGCTCCACATAGTGAGAGACCGGCAACAGGCTGCGCCAGAAGCGGGCGAAATCCCCCATGGCGCTCACCGGAAAGGTGACCCCCATAAAGGCGAAACCGGGCGCAGTGTAAGCCCCCGCCAGCGACAGGGCGCGCGCCGGATCCCGGATGATGCCGTAGAAAAAGGCCCCCATGGTGACGCAGGCCGCCGAAGCGAGTCCCAGCCCCACCACCAGCACCAACCAGCTGCCGTGCATGGGGTAGGAGAAGCCCTTGAACAGCAGCAGTGTCCAGACAATTCCCCACCCCCAGCCAATCAGCATGTGGGGCAGCAGGGTGCGCCAGAGGCCAAACCAGACACCGCGAGTAGTCCAGTCCAGCCCCAGCCGATCATTACGGGCCAGTGCATTGAGGCCAAACAGCACCACCAGGATCTGCCATACGGCTGGCAGAATGGCACTCAACAGAAACTGGGCATAGCTGGAGTTGAGGTTATAGAGCGCAGTGACCTGACTGCTGATAGGCACCGACTGCCCGAGCGCGCCGGGCAGCGCCTTGCCATCGGCCATCGCCTCCAGCACGCCCACCTGACCGTTAAGGGTGCCTACCACCTGCGCCAGCGCTGAGTTAACCAGCTTGGCGATGAGAATGAACTGGCCGTTGTTGAACACAGTCACCTGCGGCTGGGTGCCCTGACGGGCATCCCGCTCCAGATGGTTGGGGATCACCACCAGCGCATAGATGTCGCCGCCGCGCAGGGCTCGGGCGCCGGCATCGATGGAGTCAAACTGTTGCGCCACCTTGAGCCCGGCCGAGCCATCCAGCGAGAAAGCGAGCTGGCGCGAGAGCACGCTATGGTCGAGATCCACCAGCCCTACCTTGAGGTCGCGGGCCAGCCCTGCCGAGAAGATCCAGCAGAGGCTACCCATCAGCAGCAGCGGCACCCAGCTCATCAGGGCACGGCTGAACGGATCCTGCCACAGCAGCCGAAATTCACGTCCCATCAGAGTTCAACCAGCACACTCATGCCAACCCGCAGCCCCTCAACCGGTTGCAGCGGGCGAGCCTCCACCTGGAAGCTCTTCATGTCGAAACCCTGACGGGTATCGGTGGCACGCCAGGTGGCAAAATCCCCCATCACGGCGACATGGGTCACCTTGAAGCGCACCATCTGATCGCCAAGGCCCGGGATGCGGGCATCGAACTCGGTACCGACCGGGAAGCGGGGCAGCAGATCCTCGCGCACGTGGAACTGGGCCCAGGCATCGCTCATGTCGAGCAGGGTCACCACCGGGAAACCTTGGGGTGCCAGCTCGCCGCTGCGCAGCAGTACCTGACTCACTTCACCATTGTGGGGGCTGGTGATGCGGGTATCGGCCAGATAGGCCTCAACCTCGGCCACGGAACCCGCCGCCATCTTGGCCTTCTCGCGAGCGGCGATCTTGGTCTCTTCCCGCGCCCCTTCCAACGCCATCTGGTACTGCTGCCACGCCATCCCTTCGCTGTAGCGGGCGGCTTGCCAGGCAGTCCACGCCTCGTCGCGTTTTTGCAGCGGCATCACGCCATCGCGGTGCAGGCTGGCCACCCGCTCATAGGTCTTGCCACGCAGCTGGGCGGCAGCCTTGGCTTTTTGCCATTGATCCTTGGCGGCAGCGATCTGTTGGGCACGAGCCCCTTTCTCCGCCTCTTGCGCCAGCGCCCCTGCAGCGGCTTCACCCGCCTTGGCCTGGCTCAGCTTGGCTTCAATCTCGGGGCTTGCCAGCGTAAAGACCAGCTGATCCTTGGTCAGCTGATCGCCCTTTTTCACCAGCACTTCGTCGATGCGCCCCGGCACCTTGGAAGAGACTGAATACTGCTGAGCCTCAATCTGCCCTTGCAGATGCACCGGCTCCGGTTGATAGGCGAGCCAAAAGCGCCAGCCGAGCCAGACCACCAGGATCACCAGCACCAGCGGCAACAACAGCGGTTTACCCTGGCTCATCTTCTTTTTGATGGGGGGATGGCTCATCACTTCACCTCGACAAACGGGCGACCCTTGGCGGTCGAAACAGAGATAGAAAAAGGCACGAACCGGATGGTGATCATGAGTTCACCTCGATCACCTGACCGTGCTGATATTGATTGAAACTGTTCATCTGGCCGGAGAGGGCCAGCAGGCGGGCCAGCGACACCACATATTGATAAGCCGCCGCCGCACGTTGGGTCTTGACTCCTGCCAGTTGGTTCTGGGCATCCACCACATCAAGGGAGGTAGAAAGCCCTTGCCCGAACGCCTTGTCACGCAGCCGCACATTCTCCTCGGCCAGCGCCTGGGTGGAAGAGAGGGATTGATACTCCTCCAGCCCCTGTGCTGCTTCGCGCCAGGTCTTCTCGACCAACAGTTTCAGATCCTCGCGGGTCTTGGCCTGCAGCAGATTAACCTGAAGTTCGGCGCTCTTGGCCGCCTGCACCGTCTCGGAGCGGCCATCGCGGCTCACCAGCGGCATGCTGACCCCCACCCCCACCAGCCAGTCCGGCGTGGTCTTGGAAGCGATCGAATCATCTTCATAGAGGTTGTAATTACCGAACAGGAATACCTCGGGGGCATATTTGCCCTGTTCGACCCGGATCAGCCCCTTGGCCTGCTCCTTCTTGGCGTTTAGCAACTTGAGGCCGGGGTGCACTTCCAGGGTCTGGCTTACCAACCCCTCAAGACGCGGTAGCTCCTTGTTGACGAACAGACCATTGCCCGGCTGGGCATCCGGCAGCTTCAGCATGCGGCCGAGGGCCAGCTCGGCGATCTCGAGGCTGCGACGGGCCTTCTGGGTATCGATGCGCGCTCTGTCATAGGCCGACAGGGCCGAGAGACGCTCCACCCGGGCAATCTGACCCTGCGCTTCGAGCTTCTTGGCATGATCCAGATGGTGGGCCAGCCCGTCCTCAATCTCCTGCCTGGTCTGCACCACCTGAGCAGCCAGTACCACGCCGAAATAGGTCTGGGAGAGGCTCTCGAAGGCAGACTGCTGTTTGAGCACCAGCAGTTGCTGCGCCTCGCTCACCTGCGCCTGACGGATATCCTGAGCCGCATCAATGCGGCCACCGGCAAACAGCGGCCAGAGCATCTTGACCGAGCTGGTCACCACATTCTGCTTGGTCAGGGGAGTGACAAATGCGTTGGCCCCGACCCCGAACAGACTGCCGAGCGCCAGGATCAGATCTTTCTGCTTGGCCAGCGGATTGAGATCGAGGGCATCGAGTTCAATCGGCTGATCAAGATGGGTATAACTGGCTCCCACATCCACCTTGGGCAGATACATGGATTTGGCGGCCTCACGCAGTTGCTTGGCCCGATCGACCCCGGCCTGCTCGGCAGCCAGCTCCTCATCCTGCTGGATGACCCGGGTCCAGGCCTCGCCGAAGCTGATGGTCTGCGCCTGCGCAGACCCCAACATGACCCCCAGCAGACACGGCCAGAGTGATGTAATGAACCTTGACGTCATAGAACCCCGATTCGCACTGTTGCAAAAATGTTTGGAGCTTTTGCTCACATAAGCCAGCCATCATAACGCAAACGGGACTGACAAGTGGACTGACAATTGAGCAAGGAGGTGACCCGAATGGTACAGCACTCCTGACCAGTCAATCTGGCTGTTTTTCAATAACTCCTGAATTTGCAAGCCTTGGCTCGACGTTTTTTTCAGAAAAAAATGGCTGACGCTCAAATACTAACCTTTTCTCCTGCCTAAAAAATGCGTAATATACGCCGCCCTAAGCCGATGGTAACCGTGGAATGCAGATAGGTCCCCACACGCTTGAAACTCCCCTGATTGTGGCGCCCATGGCCGGTGTAACAGACCGACCATTCCGTGAACTTTGTTTGCGGCTGGGTGCCGGCATGGCCGTTTCCGAGATGCTGCTGGCCAACCCGGATGTCTGGGATACCCAGAAAACCAGGATGAGGATGGATCACTCTGCAGAAGGCGGTTTGCGATCGGTCCAGATTGCCGGGGCCGACCCCGAGATGATGGCGTTTGCTGCCCGCTACAACGTGGAGCAGGGCGCACAGATCGTCGACATCAACATGGGCTGCCCGGCAAAAAAAGTGAATAAGAAGCTGGCAGGTTCAGCCCTGCTGCGTTACCCCGATCAGGTCAAAGCAATTTGCCGGACCGTGGTGGATGCAGTGGAAGTACCTGTCACCTTGAAGATCCGCACAGGATGGGATCCGGATAACCGCAATGGCGTGGAGATCGCCCGAATCGCCGAAGATTGCGGTATCGCGGCCCTTGCCGTGCACGGTCGTACCCGTGCCTGCCTCTACAAGGGCGAAGCGGAGTACGACACGATTAAGGCGATTAAGCAGGCCGTATCGATTCCTGTTGTCGCCAATGGCGACATCAACAGCCCGGAGAAAGCCCGGTATGTCCTCGACTATACCGGTGTGGACGCCGTGATGATCGGCCGCGCTGCGCAAGGACGACCCTGGATTTTCCGGGAAATCCGTCATTTTCTTGAGACGGGCACCAAGCTGCCACCTCCCGAGAGGGAAGAGGTTCGCACCCTGATGAACGAGCATGTCACCAACCTGCACCGGTTTTATGGTGCATATCTGGGAGCGCGCATCGCCCGTAAACACGTGGGCTGGTATCTGGATGAAGAAGAGACGGGCCGAGAATTCCGTAAGCACTTCAATGCCCTGGATTGTGCTGACGCACAACTAGAAGCACTCGAAGCGTATTTCGATGGATTAGGTTAACAAGATAACTAAAGAGCCGACCGAATATGTTCGAACAAACCCTGACTTCTGATGCATTGGTAACAACTACTCACAATCACGCTGCCGAGCCGACCCAGCGCCCCCTGCGTGACTCTGTGCAACAGGCCCTGCGTAACTACCTGGCCCAGTTGAACGGTCAGGAAGTGATTGATCTGTACGATATGGTTCTCTCCGAAGTCGAAGCGCCGATGCTGGACGTGATCATGCAGTACACCCGTGGTAACCAGACTCGCGCTGCCGTGATGATGGGTATCAACCGTGGCACCCTGCGCAAGAAGCTCAAGCGTTACGGCATGAACTGATTGCTGGCCGCGAGCCGCGACGGCGGTTCAAGGCAGATGCGAAAGGCGCCAGGTAGCAATACCTGGCGCCTTTCCTTTATGCTCTCCCATCCATTTCACCATGGCGACCCCGATGAACCGCACTCCCCTGCTGCTGATGGTACTGGTCACCCTGCTGGCCGCCGCTGGCTGGCTCTTCTCGAAAGAGGCGATCCACGAACTGCCCCCTGCCGCCTTTATCGGCAGCCGCTTTCTGCTGGCGGCGCTGCTTTTGCTGCCCTTGGCCTGGTTGCGCGAGCCACCGCCGACTCGCGCCCAACTGCTGCGCGCCGCCGGCTGCGGCACATTGCTCGGCGCCAGCCTGCTGCTGTGGGTCACCGCCATCAGCCAGAGCGATGCGCTGGGCAGCGGCGCCTTTATCATGAGCGTCGCCACCCTGATGGCCCCGCTGGCAGCCTGGGGCGCCTTTCGAGCCAAGCCCGGCCGCCACTACTGGCTCACCCTGCCCATCGCCATCGCCGGTTTGCTGCTGCTCTCCAGCAGCACCCACTGGGGCGTGTCGCTCTCGCTGTTCTGGTTTCTGACGGCAGCCACCACCCTCGGCATCCAGCTTGCCGTCCATCGCCACTTCGCCCAATCCATTGCCCCAACCTGGCTCACCTGCATCCAGCTGGCGATGACCGGCCTGCTCGGCACCCTGCTCTCCCTGCTGACCGAACAGTGGCCCGAGGCTGGAGTCAGCCACGGCATCTGGGGCTGGTTTGCAGCGAGCGTCTTGATCGCCACCACATTGCGCTACTGGCTGCTCACCCATGCATTGAGCAAGATGACTACCGCCCACGCCGCCCTGATGATGCTGCTGGAACCGGTCTGGACCCTGCTGCTGAGCACCCTCTTCTACAGCGAACCCCTCGGCGGCGCCAAACTGGCCGGTGCCGGACTGGTACTCGGCGCCCTGGTGCTCTACCAACTGCCCCTGCTGCTGCGCAGTGCACGGCTCAAAACGCCCGTCTGATCCGCGTCACCGCCCTGCGGGGCGGTGTCACCATTTCCCTCCTGTTTGCTTATCTTGTCCTGCCAATGCTGACGTTCTGTTAACGGCCTTTAACCCTTGGTATCCAGAGGGTTAAAGGGCATACCCCATGAAAAAATGCCATATGGCCAGCTTGATGAAGGTCACATACCTGCCCCTCTTAGCTCCCTATGATGCCCCCATCATCGGTCTGGACAATCCTGACGATGGCCACACATGGGAATAACAAGAGAAAAAACTATGCAGCAAACCAGCCCCCTCAAGACGGTCACGGTCAGCATATTGGCAACCGCCATGCTGATCTTTGTGGCCCAGTACCTAATAGGCAAACAGGAGATCAAGATCGGCATCGCCATCATCCCGATCCTGCCGATGCTCTTTGCCGTCATCATCGGCATGATTGTCTCCGCCAAACCGGTCAAGGATCGCATACCCGGCTGGAAGCAGCTCTTCACCGAGAAAGAAGAGGGCTTCTGCGGCAAGATGGTGGGCTTCAGCCTGCTGATCCTGGGTACCCAGTACGCGGGGATGATCATCCCCAACCTGAAGATGATCCTGAGCGTCGGCGTGCCGTTGTTCCTGCAGGAGATCGGCAACCTGCTGCCAATCCTGATCGCCATTCCGCTGGCGGTGAAGTTCGGCTTTGGCCGTCGCGCCATCGGGGCCTGCTCCTCCATCAGCCGTGAGCCGTCGGTCGCGGTGATTCAAGGCAAGTTCGGCACCGGCTCCCAGGAGTACATCGGCGTGCTGGCTATCTACCTGTGCGGCTCCGTTATCGGCACCCTCTGGTTCAGCGTGCTGGGCAGTATCGCCCCGCTCACCGGTCTACACCCGCTGGCGCTGGCTGCAGGCTCTGGTGTGGGCTCAGGCTCCATGCTGAGTGCCGCCTCCGGCGCCCTGATCAACGGTCTCGATGAGGCGCTGGCCCAGCAGGTGCTGAGTATCGCAGCTGCCTCGAACCTGCTCTCGTCTGCCCTCGGGGCGCTGTCCCTCACCTATCTGGGTCTGCCGCTCGCTGAAAAAATCTATGCCCTGACTGCCAAAGGAGAGAACGCATGAAAAGCATCGTAATGGATATGCGGTTCGTCTTTCTGGCGATCCTGCTGGCTATGTTTACCCAGACCCTGACCACCGGCACTCCACTCTGGCTGATGGGTGACAGCTTCATCGCCATGTCACTGGTGGTGTTCGCTTCGCTGATTGCCAAGCGCTACCTGCCCTCATCCCTGCCGGCGTTTGCCTATGCCACCATCATCGGCATTCTGATCTGCCTGCCGGAGACCCCGGTACGCGGCCTCTTTATCGACGCCGTCGCCAAGATCTCCTTCCTCTCCTGCTGCGTACCGCTG
The DNA here is from genome assembly GCF_027854445.1 of Aeromonas sp. PI_26. Classification (NCBI taxonomy): domain Bacteria; kingdom Pseudomonadati; phylum Pseudomonadota; class Gammaproteobacteria; order Aeromonadales; family Aeromonadaceae; genus Aeromonas; species Aeromonas sp. PI_26. The sequence continues at coordinate 23,895 of NZ_JAJNOE010000026.1, read as the reverse complement.
CTGGCCTTTGCCGGTCTCTCGGTGGGCGGTCAGCTGGAAGAGCTGAAGAAGATGTCCTGGAAAGTGATCCTGATCTTCATGATCGTCTCCACCTGCTGCTTCTTCGGCGCCTCGCTGGTGGCCCAGCTCGGTTTCTCCATCCAAGGGATCATCTGATGAACAACATCCACATTGAACCGGCCCTGCTGGCCCTGCGCGACTTCAGTCAGGAAGTGCGCCACCATCTGCACACCATTCCGGAAGCCTCCGGCGTCGAGTTCAAGACCTCGGCCTACTGCCGCGAGCTGATGGCAGGCTTTGGCTACCGTCTCACCGACTACCCGGGCTTCACCGGTTTCCACGGCGATCTGGTGGTTGACCCGGTGCTGCCGACCATCGCCTTCCGTGCCGACATGGATGGCCTCGAGATGCATGACATGAGCGACGTTGCGTTCAAGTCAACCCACGAGGGAATGGCTCACAACTGTGGTCACGACTCCCATATGGCGATCGCCCTGACCGCAGCCAAGTTTCTGGCCGCCAACAGATCGCGCCTGCAGTACAACGTCCGCTTTATCTTCCAGATGGCGGAAGAGGACATGCGGGTGCCGGGCGCCGAGAAGATGGTGGAACTGGGCTGCATGAAGGGGGTGGACGAGGTCTATGCCCTCCATAACGACGGCGCCATGGAGACCGGCACCATCAAGTTCAACCACGGTGTGATGTCCTCCTGGGGCTCCGCCTGGACGCTGGATGTGCACGGCATCTCCGCCCACGGCTCGACCCCACACAAGGGGCTGGATGCCATCCGCGAAGCGGTGCGGATCATCGAGGATATGGACTACATCGTCGCCAAGCGCACCAGTCCGTTCAGCCCGGCGGTGTTTGGCTGCGGCATGATCAACGGCGGCACCATCCCCAATGCTATCGCCGACCATGTGCAGGCGCGCGGCACCATCCGCGCCATGGATGCCGAGACCGACCAGATCCTGAAGAACAGCTTCAAGGAGATCGTGGCCCAGAGCGAACTGCGCGGCTTCAAGACCAAGATGGTCTATGCCGGGTATCCGGCGGTCGAGAACCACGCCGATGCCTGCGCCCGTCTGCTGCAAGCGGCCGCCGACGTATTGCCCTCTGAGGGGATCAACGCTCAGGGTCAGCCGATGACCGGCAGCGAGGATTTCAGCTACATGGTCAACGCCTGCCGTAGCCGCAAGGGGGCCATGTTCTTCCTCGGCAGCGGCTGTCAGGCCAAGGGGATCTGCAACTACCTGCATGCAAATCCCTACTACCTCGATGACGACTGCCTGCTGGTCGGAGCCCAGATCTTTATCAATCTGGCGACCCGCAGCGCTTAATCCCGCATACCGATAAAACAACAAGAGAGGCCAAGGCCTCTCTTTTTTGTCTCTGTATTTTTGCTCTGTGTACGACAAACAACCTGCGGCTAGAGCCACGGCAACTCCGCCATATTAGCAGTCGGCGGCTGATTGATCAGATGAAGTTGCACCGTCTCCCGGCTGATATGGGGGGCGTAGAGGTGGATAAAGTCGTACATGTAGTCGCGCAAGTGGGCATGCTTGCGCAGGCAGATGTGGGTCGCGCTCGAGGCGATCAGGTGGTCGATGTTGAGGCTCACCAGATCCTCCCTGTCCCCCTCGTCGAAGGCCACGCTGGCAATCACCCCGACCCCCATCCCGAGCCGAACGTAGTGCTTGATCACATCGGTATCGGTGGCGGTCAGCACGGTTTTCGGCGAGATGCCATGGCGGCTGAAGGCCTTGTCCATCTTGGATCGGCCGGTAAAGCCGAATACATAGGTGATGAGGGGATAGCGAGCCAGATCGGCCATCGACAGCGGCTGGCAGTCGATCAGCGGATGACCGTGGGGCACCACCACGCTGCGCCCCCAGCGATAACAGGGGACGGCGGCCAGCTCGTCGAACAGATACATGGACTCGGTGGCGATCGCCATATCCACATCGCCGCTTTGCACCATCTGGGCCAGTTGGGCAGGTGCCCCCTGATAGAGCTGGATCGCCACATCGGGATAACGACGGCTGAACTCGGTGATCACCGCTGGCAGCTTGTAGCGGGCCTGGGTGTGGGTGGTGGCGATACGCAGCACCCCGCTGGTGGCCAGCTGCTCCCCGAGCGACAGCTGGTTGATCTGCTCCACCTGCGCCACTACCCCCTTGGCCAACTCCATCACCTTCTCGCCTGCGCTGGTCAAGCCGACCAGATTCTTCCCCTTGCGGGTAAAAAGGGCGAGCCCCAACTCATCTTCCAGCATCTTCATCTGCTTGCTGAGGGTGGGCTGGGAGGTGTAGAGCTTCTCCGCCGTCGCCGAGATGTTGAAGTTGTTCTTCACAATCTCGGTAAAGTTCTTGAGCCGGGCGATGTTCATCTGGGCAAGGGATCTCGCTGCTGCGGCCAGTGGGGCTGACCTGAAAAAGAGAGAGCGGGGCTGGCCCCGCAGCTGACTGCCGACCATACCACAGCGCGGCGCACGATAATCTGCCCCAGGTCAGAAAGCGGCGAGCTAGTCGCTGGCGAGCTTGATCCCGAGTCCGACAAACAGGGTGCCGATGCCCCGGTTGAGCCAGCGACCGAGACGCTGCGACAACCGAACCTTGTGGCTGGCATAGACGGTGGTAAAGACCAGCAGGTGACACCAGATGATGCCGCCCAGATTGAAAATGCAACCGAGCAGGATAAAGGCGAGCGCCTTGTCGGGGGCATCCGGTGCGATGAACTGGGGCACGAAGGCGAGAAAAAAGAGCGCCACCTTGGGGTTGAGCACATTGGTCAGCACTCCCTGCCGGTAAATCTGGCCATAGGATAGGGCAGGCAAGGTGATCCCTCTCTCCATTGCACCCGTTGCCTGCTGGCGCAGCAAGGAAAACCCCAGATAGATGAGGTAGATGGCGCCAGCCAGCTTGATAAGGGCAAACAGCTCGGCCGACGCGCTGAGCAGGGCCGACAGACCTAGGGCCGCCGCCAGCACATGCACCATGACACCGGTGCCGATGCCCAACGTCGCGACCGAACCGGCACGCCACCCTTGCGAGCCACTGCGCAGCATGACCAGCAGGGAGTCGGGTCCCGGCATGATATTGAGCAGCAACCCCGAGACCATAAACAGTGCAAGATCATGAATACCGAACATCCCCGCTCCCCTCGTAAAGAAAAACCAAACAAAAAGGGCTCCGCAGAGCCCTCTTTTCTTTCACTCTGTGGCAGCTGACGCATCATCAGCTGTCCCGCCAGCCATCAGGGCCGCAGCGCCTTGTCCGCCCGCGAGATGCCGCAGACGCCGGAGCGCACCACTTCGATGATCTCGTTGGTCTGGGCGGCAGTCTTGATAAAGGCATCCAGCTTCTCGCTGGTGCCCACCAGCTGTACCGTGTACTGCTCGGGGGTGACATCGACGATCTGGCCACGGAAGATATCCGCCAGCCGTTTCAGCTCGTCACGGGCTCCACCGGCGGCGCGCGCCTTGACCAGCGCGATCTCCCGCTCGATATGCTCCCCTTCGCTCAGGTCGCACACCTTGAGCACATCCACCAGCTTGTGCAGCTGCTTCTGGATCTGCTCCAGCACCCGCTCGTCACCCATGGTGACTATGGTCATGCGCGACAGGGTGGGATCCTCGGTCGGCGCCACCGTCAGGGTCTCGATGTTGTAGCCGCGCTGGGAGAAGAGACCCACCACGCGGCTCAGGGCGCCGGATTCGTTCTCCAGCAGTACTGAAATGATGTGTCTCATCAGGTTCTCTCCGTCTTGCTCAGCCACATCTCATCCATGGCGCCAAACTTGATCTGCATCGGATAGACGTGCTCATCCGGGTCGACCGAGATATCCATGAACACCAGCCGATCCTTCATGGCGAAGGCTTTCTCCATGGCGCTCTCCAGCTCGGCCGGATCGCTCACCGCGATACCGACGTGGCCGTAGGCTTCCGCCAGTTTGACGAAGTCCGGCAGGGACTCCATGTAGGAGTGGCTGTGACGACCGCCGTAGAACATCTTCTGCCACTGCTTGACCATGCCCAGCGCACGGTTGTTGATGGAGATGATCTTGATGGGCACCCCGTACTGCATGCAGGTAGAGAGCTCCTGAATGTTCATCTGCACCGAGCCGTCGCCGGTGACGCAGCAGACCACCGCATCCGGGTTGGCAAACTGGGCCCCCATGGCTGCCGGAATACCGAAGCCCATGGTGCCGAGGCCCCCCGAGTTGATCCACTGGCGCGGTTTGGCAAACGGGTAGTAGAGGGCCGCAAACATCTGGTGCTGGCCCACGTCGGAGGCAACAAACGCCTGACCCTGAGTCACCTTGTAGAGGGTCTCGATCACCTGTTGCGGCTTGATCTGGGTAGCCGACTTTTCGTAGGCCAGACAGTGACGAGAGCGCCACTGGTTGATCTGGCTCCACCAGTCCGCCAGCGCCTCCTTGTCGTTATCGAAGCCACACTCGCGGATCACTTCCAACATCTGCTCCAGCACGGTTTCCACCGAGCCGACGATGGGCACATGGGCCTGCACCGTCTTGGAGATGGAGGTGGGGTCGATATCGATATGAACCACGGTCGCATTGGGGCAGAACTTGGCCACGTTGTTGGTGACGCGGTCATCGAAGCGGGCTCCCACGGCGAAGATGAGATCCGCGTTGTGCATGGTCTTGTTGGCTTCGAAGGTGCCGTGCATCCCCAGCATGCCGATAAATTGCGGATGGACACCGGAGAAAGCCCCCAGCCCCATCAGGGTGGTAGTCACCGGCAGATTCAGCAGCTCCGCCAGCTTGGTCACCAGATGGTCCGCATTGGCGTTGATGGCGCCGCCGCCCACGTACATCACTGGGCGCTGGGCATCCACCAGCAGCTTGGCTGCCCGCTTGATCTGCCCTTTATGGCCAGACTTGGTCGGGTTGTAGGAGCGCAGGGAGACCGTCTCGGGATACTGGTAGGGGAATTTTTCTTTCGGGTTCTGCACATCTTTGGGCAGATCCACCACCACCGGCCCCGGGCGGCCGCTGGCGGCAATGTAGTAGGCCTTCTTGATGGCCTCGGGAATATCGCTCGCCTTCTTGCACAGGAAGCTGTGCTTCACCACTGGGCGGGAGATACCGATCATGTCGGTCTCCTGGAACGCATCCTCACCGATCATGCTGGTCGGCACCTGGCCGGAGAGGATCACCAGCGGAATGGAATCCATATAGGCAGTGGCAATACCGGTAATGCAGTTGGTCGCTCCCGGGCCTGACGTTACCAGCACAGTCCCCACCTTGCCGGTGGAACGGGCGTAACCGTCAGCCATGTGAACCGCGGCTTGCTCGTGCCGCACCAAGACATGCTCCATCTTGCCGTTTTCGAAGAGAGCGTCATAGATGTCGAGCACTGAGCCACCAGGGTAGCCGAAGACGTGCTCAACTCCCTGATCTTCCAGCGCTCTAACCACCATCTGGGCGCCTGATAACATCTCCATGATAAAGCCCTCCAGGCTTTGCTCCGTTTAGCGAATCCCGCCGACGATGCTGTGCTTCCCGGCACGGCCCGATCCGTTTCTTGTTGTTATCTGAATGCAGATCGGCCCAATTCAGCCCCGTCGACAGTAGAAAAAAAGGATTTTTCCGTCATTCACCCGAAAATAGGGTGAAAAACCAACTTAACCCGCTTCATAACGCTTGTCCACGGCTTTATCTGACCAGAACAGTCATACATTTCAACCGGCTATTAACATTCAATGACTTGCCGTAGCGACCATGAGACAAAAGGGAAGGAAGTCGGGGAATGGCCAGCGGATCATTCCGCAGAGGGGAAAAACAGCCACAAAAAAGCCCACCGCTCAGCGATGGGCTTGATGCCGAATGATGACTCAGTTGTCCTGATCCGGCTCCGCCAACCAGATCTGCTGATCCGGATCGGTCTCTTCACTGACCGAAATGCTGACACCCATATCGAGCAACTCGTGCAGGGTGAGATTGTCAGCCAGGTTCATGACTTCGCCGTTTTCATTGGTAAAGCGCATTTGCTCCGTCCTCTCCTTGGTGGGATCGCCTTTCAGTCTAGTCAACAACGCTCACTTGCGATAACCAGCAACTGGATAAACAGTCGCCCCCATCCAGCTCGCTCAGGCGATCACTCACCTCCTCCGGAAACAGGGTGCGCGCCCAGAGCCGCCGCGACAGAGAGGCCACGCTCTCGTCAGCGCCCGCCGCCAGCCAGCGGGCCAGCTCCCCCGCTACATCGGGGTAGCAAACCGCCCCCGGCGAGGCGCTGTCGAGCCAGGTACGCACCAGATTGGCATCGAGCATATCCATCAGAGTTGCCAGCCCCATCATCTCGAGGGTCTTGCCATTGGTCAGCTGTTCGAACTGGCCGCCGAGGGGTTTGACCAGCAGTTTCTTGCCGAGGGTGAGCGCCTCGGAAGCCAGCTCGAAACCTGCGTTGGAGATGACGCCGCGACAACCGGCCAGCACGGCGATAAACCCGTGTCGCGACGGCGGCTCGAAGCGCAGATTGCGCCATTGGCTAGGGGTGCGAATGGCGGGGTGAAAGCAGACGAAGCGCTGCTGACCAAAGCGCGACAACAGGGCGGCGATCGCCTCGGTCTGCTCGAACGGCAGATAGACCAGGATCTCGCCGTTATCCGGCGCAGCGGTGATGGGGTCGATCACCGGCGGCAGCAAAGGGTGACCGAAGTGAAACCAGTGCAGCCCGAGCGGCTGATCCACCGGGGCAAAGTGGCGCATCAGCTGGCGACTGACCCCATCCTCCCCCCAGCGCGGGATGGGCCAGTTGAAGCTGGCCTGATGGCTGACGGTGAGGCTCGGCTTGCCATAGCGGCGAGCGGCGTGGGCGGTCAACGGCTCAAAATCGCTCACCACCAGATCGTATTCGCTGCAATCGAGAGACCGCAGATCCCGCCAAAAGGTGAGCGGCGAGGCGGCTTGCAGGGTGCGCCACGGAGAAACGCGCCCCTCGTGACTGACAAAAGTGAGGCCGGGAAAGGCGCGGTAGGCGCCAAACTCTTCCATGTCGAAGTAGCGGTCGGCGGGGCGGCCGCTAAAGAGATAATCCACCTCGACCCCTGCCGTGCGCAGCGCCCGCGCCAGGGTGCGACTGCGACTGATATGGCCGTTGCCGGTGCCTTGCACCCCGAACAGTATCCTCATGAGTGGCTCCAGCCGAGCGCCAGCACGGCGCAACCGCCACCCAGCAGGGCACCGGCTACCAGATCACTCAGGTAGTGCACCCCGAGCAGCAACCGGGATGCTCCCACCAGCGCCGCCCAGCCAAACAGCAGGGGCGCCCAGAGCGGAAAGCCGGTGGCCAGTATGGTGGCCATCAGAAAAGCGGCGGCGGTGTGGCCGGAGGGGAGGCTGTAACGATCGGAAGGAGTGATAAAGACCGGCAAGCCGACCGGCCGTTGCCGTTTCAGGCTGTTTTTCAGCAGCAGATAGAGGGGCAGTTCGATGGCGAAGGCAAGCAGCGCCAGTCGCACCAGTTCCCGCTCTGCTTCCCCCTGCCACCAGAGCAGGGCGGCCAGCACGGCGTAAAGCGGGCCATCACCGGTACGGGAAATGAGACGACTCACCCTCGCCTGCTGCCGGTTGTAGCCGTGAAGCAGGCAGACCCGGCACACCTGCAGGTCCCATTGCTGGATCTTGTTCATATCCCCTCCTTCCCTGAATTCTGCTTGCAGAGTAAGAAAGCGGGATGACGTTACGTTGAACAAGGGATAACAGATTTATGAAAAAAGGGCCGAATGGCCCTTTTTAATCTCGATGTGGCGGCAAAATCAGTGGCTGCCGCGCAGACCGGTCTCCATCAGACGGCAGTTGTGGTCCGCCAGACGGGCCATGAAGTGCTCATCCACTTTCAGGCCAAACACCTGCTCGTAGAGATCTTTCATCACGAACGGCTGCCACATCATGCTGAGGAAGGAGATCTTCAGCATGTCGGGATCCAGGTTGTCACCCAGCTCGCCGTTAGACTTCATGGTTTCCAGCAGGGCATCGAACTGCGGCAGCTGACGTTCCAGCAGGCGGTTCAGCACAAAATCCCGGCCCGGGCTTTTCTCGGTCGACAATGCGCTGGAGATAGCGGAGGTCAGCTCGCTGTTGGGCGCCATCACCTGATAGTAGGTATTGAGCAGCTCGTTGAGGCTGTGATTGCTGTGTTCATCTTGCCAGGCATGGTCGAGGGGCTCGGCCACATCGCCCAGCACCGCTTTGTAAAGACCCTCTTTACTGCCGAAGTAGTAGTGGATCATTGCCAGATTGGAGCCAGCCAGCTCCGCGATTTCGCGTGTAGTTACCTTGCTATAGGGAGTATTGAGAAAACGCTCGCGGGCGGCAGCAAGCAACTTGTCACGAATGTCAGAACGTCCGACCGGACGACCAGGTCTACGTTTTTCCATTTAACACCTCAGATAATTCAGCCAATGCTGATAAGTCGATCTGGTTGTGCAGAGAATAGAGCACAGCAGGAATGACCAGATAATCGGTCATGGGCCGAATATGGGACAAGGAAATTTGCAATCCTTTACAATCCGATTAAATACGTCAGCAGATTGCCCCTGACCTTCCGTGTTGACACAGCATAAAAATCTCGATATTGGTAAAAGCGTTATCGACTGGAAGGAATAACAACGTCATGCGTATCGCCACCCCGCTACTACTAATCTCCCTAATCGCGTTAACTCGCGCGGGATCCTTGTAGCCGGGCTAAGGCATAGCCGGAATTTACAAAAACCCGTGCACCCTGCACGGGTTTTTTTATGCCTCCGCAGGATGCACGTTACCGAACTTAGGAAGAGGGAAGTCACATGTCAGATCGGGTCATCATATTCGACACCACCTTGCGTGATGGTGAGCAGGCCCTGGCGGCCAGTTTGACAGTCAAGGAGAAGCTGCAGATCGCCCAGGCACTGGAGCGGCTCGGTGTCGACGTCATGGAGGTGGGCTTCCCGGTCTCTTCTCCCGGCGATTTTCAATCGGTGCAGACCATCGCCCGCCACATCAAAAACAGCCGGGTCTGCGCCCTCGCCCGCGCCCTGCCCAAGGATATCGACGCCGCCGGCGAAGCCTTGCGGGTCGCCGAAGCGTTTCGCATCCACACCTTTATCTCCACCTCCTCCATCCATGTGGAGAGCAAGCTGAAAAAGAGCTTCGAAGACGTGCTGGAGATGGGGGTCGGCGCCATCAAGCACGCGCTGCGCTACACCGATGATGTGGAGTTCTCCTGCGAGGATGCAGGCCGCACCCCCATCGATAACCTCTGCCGCATGGTGGAGGCCGCCATCAAGGCTGGCGCCCGCACCATCAATATCCCGGATACCGTGGGCTATACGGTACCGACCGAGTTCTCCGGCATCATCCACACCCTGTTCAACCGGGTGCCCAACATCGACAAGGCCATCATCTCGGTCCACTGCCACGACGATCTGGGGCTCTCGGTGGCTAACTCCATCGGCGCGGTGCAGATGGGAGCCCGCCAGATCGAGTGCACCATCAACGGCATCGGCGAACGGGCGGGCAACTGCTCGCTGGAAGAGGTGGCGATGATCCTCAAAACCCGCGCCGACCTGCTCGGGGTACAAACCAATATCCGCCACAGCGAAATTCATCGCACCAGCACGCTGGTCAGCCAGCTCTGCAACATGCCGGTGCAACCCAACAAGGCGATCGTCGGGGCCAACGCTTTCTCCCACAGCTCCGGCATCCATCAGGATGGGGTGCTCAAGGCGAAAAATACCTACGAAATCATCACTCCCGAGAGCATTGGCCTGACCCAGAACAACCTCAACATGACCTCCCGCTCCGGCCGTCACGTCATCAAGCACCGGATGGAGTCCATGGGGTATGCCGAGAGCAGCTACGACCTCGACCACCTCTACGGCAAGTTCCTGACCCTGGCCGACAAGAAGGGGCAGGTGTTCGACTACGACCTCGAAGCGCTGGCCTTCTTCAGCCAGATCCACGAAGAGCCGGAACACTTCAAGCTGGAGTATCTTGGGGTCCAGAGCGGCAGCTCGGTACTGGCCACCGCCTCGGTCAAATTGAAAGTGGGGCAGGATCTGATCTGCGAAGCGGCTACCGGCAATGGCCCGGTGGATGCGGTCTACCAGTGCATCAACCGCATCACCGGCTATGAGATCCGCATCGACAAATATGCCCTCAAGAGCAAGGGCGAAGGGGAAGATGCCCTCGGTCAGGTCGATATCGTCGCCGAGTACAAGGGGCGCAAATTCCACGGCATGGGGCTGGCCACCGACATCATCGAATCCTCGGCCCACGCCCTGCTCCATGTGATCAACAGCATCTGGCGCGCCGATCAGGTGGCCGAGCAGATGGAACGCAATAACAGCATCAAATCAGAAACCGTCTGAGCCGAACTCGATACCAAACAGACGGCATGGAATGACAATATCAGGATGGAGAGTGTATGAGCAGTTATCGGATCGCAGTATTGCCGGGTGACGGCATTGGCCCTGAAGTGATGGCCGAGGCAATCAAGGTGCTGGAGAAGGTGCAGGCCCGGTTCGGCCTCGCCTTCGAGTATGATCACCACGACGTGGGCGGCATCGCTATCGACAACCACGGCACCCCGCTGCCGCAAAGCACCATCGCGGGTTGTGAAGCGGCCGATGCCGTGCTGTTTGGCTCGGTGGGCGGCCCGAAATGGGAACATCTGCCCCCTAACGATCAGCCTGAGCGTGGCGCACTGCTGCCCCTGCGCGCCCACTTCAAGCTGTTCTGCAACCTGCGTCCGGCCCGTATCTATACCGGTCTGGAACAGTTCTCCCCGCTGCGCGCCGATATCTCCGATCGCGGTTTTGACATCGCCTGCGTGCGCGAGCTGACCGGTGGCATCTACTTCGGCCAGCCCAAGGGGCGTGAGGGAGAAGGGGCGAACGAGAAGGCATTCGACACCGAGGTGTACCATCGCTTCGAGATTGAGCGCATCGCCAAGATTGCCTTTGAGTCGGCTCGCGTGCGCCGTGGCAAAGTCACCTCCATCGACAAGGCCAACGTGCTCGCCTCTTCCATTCTGTGGCGCGAGGTGGTGACGCAAGTCGCCAAGTCCTATCCGGACGTAACCCTCAACCATATGTATATCGACAACGCCACCATGCAACTCATCAAGGATCCGTCCCAGTTCGATGTGCTGCTCTGCTCCAACCTGTTTGGTGACATCCTCTCCGACGAGTGCGCCATGATCACCGGCTCCATGGGACTGCTCCCCTCAGCCAGCCTCAACGAATCGGGTTTCGGCCTGTTCGAACCGGCCGGTGGTTCGGCCCCGGATATCGCCGGCAAAGGGATTGCCAACCCCATCGCCCAGATCCTCTCCGCCGCCCTGATGCTGCGCTACAGCCTGGGCCAGGAAGCCGCAGCTCAAGCCATCGAGCAGGCCGTGGCCCAGACCCTGGCCGAGGGTTACTTCACCGCCGACCTGCATCAGGCCAGCGCCCGCCATCCGGTGCAGAGCACGTCCGAGATGGGTAGCCAGATCGCCGCCCGGATCTGAGCCGCATAACAGAGAACAAGGAAGAGAGAAGCAATGGCCAAGACCCTCTATCAGAAAGTATTCGACGCCCACGTGGTACGGGAAGTGGAAGGGGAGACCCCCCTCATCTACATCGACCGCCATCTGGTGCATGAAGTGACCAGCCCGCAGGCATTCGACGGCCTGCGCGCCATGAATCGCCAGCTGCGCCGCCCGGACCTGACCTGGGCCACCATGGATCACAACGTCTCCACCACCACCAAGGACATCGCCGCCTCCGGCGAGATGGCCCGCATCCAGATGGAGACGCTGGCCGACAACTGCAAGGAGTTCGGGGTTCGCCTCTACGATCTCAACCACAAATATCAGGGGATCGTCCATGTGATGGGCCCCGAGCTCGGCATTACCCTGCCCGGCACCACCATCGTCTGCGGTGACTCCCACACCGCCACCCACGGCGCCTTCGGCTCGCTGGCATTCGGCATCGGCACCTCCGAAGTGGAGCATGTGATGGCGACCCAGACCCTGAAACAGGGCCGCGCCAAGACCATGCGGATTTCGGTCAACGGCAAGCTGGCCGAGGGGATCAGCGCCAAGGACGTGGTGCTGGCCATTATCGGCAAGGTCGGCCACGCCGGTGGTACCGGCTACGTGGTGGAGTTCGCTGGCGAGGCCATTGCGAGCCTCTCTATGGAAGGGCGAATGACGGTGTGCAATATGGCCATCGAACTGGGCGCCAAGGCGGGAATGATCGCCCCCGACCAGACCACCATCGACTACATCCGTGGCAAGGAGTTTGCCCCCAAGGGCGAGGCGCTGGAGCAGGCCATCGCCTACTGGCAGAGCCTCAAGAGCGATGAAGGTGCCCGTTTCGATGCCGAAATGGTGCTGGACGCCGCTGATATCGCCCCGCAGGTCACCTGGGGGACCAATCCGGGTCAGGTGATTGCCGTCAATGAGCCGATTCCGGCACCGGAATCCTTTACCGATCTGATGGAGCAGCAGTCCGCCCGCAAGGCGCTCGCCTACATGGATTTGCAGCCAGGCCAGAAGCTCTCCGACGTTGCCATCGACAAGGTGTTTATCGGGTCGTGCACCAACAGCCGCATTGAGGATCTGCGCGCTGCCGCCGCCATCGCGCGCGGTCGCAAGGTAGCCGCTGGCGTGCAGGCGCTGGTGGTGCCGGGCTCCGAGCAGGTGAAGGCGCAGGCCGAAGCCGAGGGGCTGGACAAGATCTTCATCGAGGCCGGTTTTGAGTGGCGCCTGCCCGGCTGCTCCATGTGTCTGGCCATGAACAACGACCGGCTGCAACCGGGAGAGCGCTGCGCCTCCACCAGCAACCGCAACTTCGAAGGGCGTCAGGGCCGCGCCGGCCGCACCCATCTGGTGAGCCCGGCCATGGCCGCCGCTGCCGCCGTCACCGGCCGCTTCGCCGACATTCGCGCACTGTAAGAGGACATTTAGATGACAGGATTCAAACAGCATAAAGGGATCGTCGTCCCCCTCGACAGCGCCAACGTCGACACCGACGCCATCATTCCCAAGCAGTTTTTGCAGAAGGTAAACCGCATCGGTTTTGGCAAGCACCTGTTCCACGACTGGCGCTTCCTCGACGATGCCGGCCAGCAGCCCAACCCCGAGTTCGTGCTCAACCAGCCGCAATTCGCCGGTGCCAGCATTCTGCTGGCCCGCGAGAACTTCGGCTGCGGGTCTAGTCGCGAGCACGCCCCCTGGGCGCTGGCCGACTACGGCTTCAAGACCATCATAGCCCCGAGCTTTGCCGACATTTTCTACGGCAACGCCATCAATAATGGCATGGTGCCGGTGCGTCTGAAGGAGGAGGAGGTCGATGCCCTGTTCCAGCTGGTGGCCGCCCAGCCGGGCATCGAGATCGAGGTGGATCTGGAAGCGAATCAGGTGCACGCAGCTAGCCTCAGCTTCGGTTTCGAGATCGATGAATTCCGCCGTTACTGTCTGCTCAACGGCTTGGATGCCATCGGTCTGACCCTGCAGCACGAGGCCGCCATCAGCGCTTTTGAGGCGAAGCAGCCGAGCTGGATTTAACGCGCCAGTTGCAAAAAAACGAGTAGAATCAACAGGGAGCTTCGGCTCCCTGTTTTACTGTCCGCTACGCTTCCCACTTTGGGCCACCGGAACTGGCCCGTGCCACAGGAAAGGATGATGAAGAGACCGACGGCAATTCCTCTGCTCTGTGCCCTGCTGCTTGCCCTGCCTGCGGGGGCCAGCCAAACCAGCTTCAACAACAGCCTCGGCCAGATCAGCGTTGGCTGGCAGGATAGCGAAGGTAAACCCCAACAGCTCACCTACCGGCTCGAACAGGGCAAGTTGCCGCCTCTTATCGCCTATCGCCCGGCGAGAATGCAGGAGGAGGTATTGCAGGTATTGCTGCGGGAGGTGCGCCAGAACTACCCCGAGGTGCAGTTCACCCTCGCCCGTCCCTCGCTGGAGCTGCATCTGAAAAGCCGCAATCAGGACAAGGCGCGCGAGGCGATGGCCTTTCTGCAGTCCAAGCGGAGCAAAGAGGAGCAGGCGTGGCTGACCAAACACTACTTCCAGTACTTCAATACCCCCGACGGGCAGCTGGCGGTGAAGCAGGATCATGTGCGCATCGCGCTGGAGAGTCGCAGCGGGCTGGCTCCGCTGGCGGATCAACTCAAGCAGCAGGGCAGCACCGAAACGGAAGCGCGCCAGAAGACCGTGGCCCATATGCTCACCTTTATCCAGAGCATCCCCTATCAGCAGCTCGACAGCCTGAACGGCAGGCAGGGCAAGGGATTTCTATCTCCCCGTCAGGTGCTGGAGCAGAACCGGGGTGATTGCGACAGCAAGGTAACCCTGATGGCCGCCATGCTGGCCCAGCTCTTTCCCGAGCTGAAACAGGCCATGGTGTTCGTCCCCGGCCATGCCCTGCTTGCCGTTGATCTGCCCGCCAAGCCGGGGGATGTGACCCTCAACTGGCAGGGGCAGAACTACCTGCTGCTCGAACCTACCGGTCCCGCCACCTTGCCTGCAGGCCAAATAGCATCGACCAGCAAAACGCTGGTCGATAGCAAGCAGTTGAGTGTGCAGCTGGTTCAGGAAAAAGGCTAATCCCCTCCCTCTGCCGATGGGGAGAGAGGATTAACCCTGAGGCAGAAACTCCACCGCCAGCAACAACCCGCTCTCCTCCTCCAGCACCCGGATAATACGGGCATGGGCTTCAAAGGGAGGTAACAGGTTGTTGTTGGTGGCAAGACTGATCCGGATGGGTTGATTGATGTCGAGCTGGTGTTCAGAGACCGCAATCCCCATGCCGTTGGCACTGAGATCCCGGCAGATCCCCTCCAGCACCAGTTGCTGCTGATAGACGGTGACCGGAGCATTGATGACCATGCGCGCAAAAGCACGCCTTTCCTTGGTATTGGTAAGCACGCGAACATCCTCTGTTGGGTGGGCGTCATCTCATGGGTATTGCACAATTGTGCTGGTCTACCCAAAAGAACGTTAATACAATGCGGTTCGTTTCTCAAACGGGGTGCGGTTTACCGCTGAGATTATACCCGTGTACCTGATCCAGATAATGCTGGCGGAGGAATTTGAGGCATGGCGCTCATTTTTTGCGCCCTCACCCGCTGGCACCTCGTTATTAACAAGTAATAGGGAGTGCCACCCATGAAGACCCTGCTGCTGGTCACCACCGGCCTGCTGTCGGCCAATGTGTTCGCCGCCGACACCCTCACCGTCTACACCTACAGCTCCTTCACTGCCGAGTGGGGTCCGGGGCCCAAGATCAAACAGGCCTTCGAGAAAGCGTGCGACTGCACCCTCAATCTGGTTCCCCTCGAAGATGGGGTAGCCATCCTCAACCGGCTGCGGCTGGAGGGCAACCACAGCAAGGCTGATCTGGTACTGGGGCTCGACGATGCCCTCATCAGTGAAGCCAAGCAGAGCGGCCTGTTCGCCCCCCATCCCGCCAAGCTCGACGGCATCAAGGTGCCGGGTGGCTGGCAGGATGATACCTTCGTCCCCTACGACTACGGCTACTTCGCCTTTGTTTATGACAAGGACAAACTCAAGCAACCACCCAAGAGCCTGAAAGAGCTGGTGGAGCGGCCCGATCTCAAGGTGATCTATCAGGATCCCCGCACCTCCACCCCGGGGCAGGGGCTGATGCTGTGGATGAAGTCTGTCTACGGCGACAAGGCGCCTGCCGCCTGGGCCGAGCTTGCCAAAAAGACGGTCACCGTCACCAAGGGGTGGTCAGAAGCTTATGGCATGTTCCTCGATGGCGAAGCGGACATGGTGCTCTCCTACACCACCTCTCCGGCCTATCACCTGATTGCCGAGAACAAGCCCCAGTATCAGGCTGCCGCCTTCGAGGAGGGTCACTACCGTCAAGTAGAAGTGGCCGCCAAGCTGAAGAGCGCCAAACAGGAGAAGCTGGCTGACCAGTTCCTGCAATTTATGGTGAGCCCCGCCTTCCAGCAGGAAATCCCGACCGGCAACTGGATGTATCCGGTTATCGACACGCCGCTGCCCAAGGGCTTCGAGCAGATGATCACCGTAGCCAAGCCGCTCGCCTTCAGCAGCGATGAGGTGGCCGCCAATCGCAAAGGGTGGATCCGCGAGTGGCTGCAAGCCGTCACCCAGTGAACCGTTATCTGAAACTAGAGGCTCGTCCCCTCTGGTGGTTGCCGGGCAGTGCAGCCACCCTGTTGATCCTGTTGCTGTCCCTCGGGCCGCTCGCGGCCCTGCTGTGGCAGGCCGGTTCGCTGGCCCCCCGCACCCTGCTCGCAGATCCTTATCTGCGCCATGTGCTGGGGTTCAGTCTGGGGCAGGCACTGCTCTCCACCCTGCTCAGTCTCGGGCTGGCCATTCCGGTGGCCCGCGCGCTGGCGCGGCGCCGTTTCATTGGCCGAACCCTGCTGATCAAGCTATTTGGTCTCTCGCTGGTACTACCTGTCATCATCGCCATCTTCGGTATCGTGGCTGTCCACGGCAAACAGGGATGGCTGCCGCAGCTGCTGCGCACCTTGGGGCTGGATCCCGGCAACTACCTCTACGGTCTGTTCGGTATCCTGCTGGCCCACGTCTTCTTCAATATGCCGCTGGCGGCACGCCTGATGTTGCAGAGCATAGAGAGCATCCCCGAATCGAGCTGGCGCCTTGCCAGCCAGCTCGGCATGCGCTCATCCCATATCTTCCTGCTGCTGGAATGGCCGCTGATCCGCGGCATATTGCCGGGGCTGGCCAGCCTCATCTTTATGCTCTGCTTCACCAGCTTCACTACCGTGCTGGCGCTGGGGGGCGGGCCGAAATCCACCACGCTGGAGGTGGCCGTCTATCAGGCGCTGCGCTTTGACTTCGATCTCGCCACCGCGGGCGGATTGGCGCTGGTGCAGCTGATCCTGACCGCCGCCCTGCTCGCCCTGCAGCACAAGCTGCAGAGTACCCCGGCCAGCAGGGTGACTCCCCGTCGCCCCTGTCTGCGGCCGGACCGTCATCAGCCGGGCACGGCCGTGGTGGATCTGCTCTCGCTCTGTATCGGCCTCGCCATCTTTCTGCCACCGCTGCTGGCCATCGTCGTCGCTGGCCTCCACCCCGGTCTGCTGACGGCGCTCACTTCCGCCAAACTGTGGCAGGCGAGCGGCCAGTCGCTGCTGATTGCGCTGGCGGCAGGCACCCTGGCGACCCTGCTCGGCAGCGGCCTGCTGCTCACCAGCCGTCACCTCAAGGTGCGCACCCGCCAGCGGCGAGCTGCCGCCCTGTGGGAGGCCAGCGGTTCGGTGATCCTGATGATCCCTGCGGTGGTGCTCTCTACCGGTCTCTTTATCCTGTTTATGCCCTTTGCCGACGTGTTCGCCCTCGGCCCCTGGCTGGTGGTACTGGTCAACGCCCTGATGGCGCTGCCCTATGTGATGCGCACCCTCTCAGCCCCCATGCAGCTGGTGGTGCGCCAATACGACCGGCTGGCGGACAGCCTGGGGGTACGTGGCCTGCATCGCCTGCGACTGGTGGAGTGGCCGCTGCTGCGCCGCCCGCTGGCACTGGCGATGGCGCTGTCGATGATCCTCTCGCTGGGGGATCTCGGCGCCATCGCCATGTTTGGCAGTCAGGAGCTCACCACCCTGCCCTGGCTGCTCTACCAACAGCTTGGCAGCTATCGATTGACCGAGGCGGCCGCCACCGCTCTGCTGCTGCTGACACTCTGTTTCTCCCTGTTCTGGCTGGTGGAACGGGGGCTTGGAGGAAAACATGCTGAACATTGATACGCTGGTGACCAGCTACCCCGACTGGCGCGTCAGCTTCAGCGCGACCCTGCCCAAGGGGGAGATCACCGCGCTGATAGGCCCAAGCGGCGCGGGCAAGTCGACCCTGCTCGGGATGATCGCCGGCTTCGTGCCGGTGGAGTCAGGCAGCCTCAGCTTCGATGGCGAAGATCTGCTGCCGCTGGGCCCGGCCGAGCGACCAGTCACCACCCTGTTTCAGGATCACAACCTGTTCCTCCATCTGTCGGTGTTCGACAATATCGCCATCGGCTTGCACCCGGGTCTGCGCCTGAGTGCCGCCCAGCGGGCACAGGTGATCGATGCAGCCGCACGGGTTGGTCTTGGCGAGATGTTAAGCCGCCTGCCGGAGCAGCTCTCCGGCGGCCAGCAGCAGCGAGTCGGGCTGGCTCGCGCGTTGGTGCGCGACAAACCGCTGCTGCTGCTGGATGAGCCCTTCTCTGCCCTCGATCCCGCCCTACGCCGGGAGATGCTAGCCGAAGTGGCGCGCCTCGCCTGCGAACAGGGCATCACCGTGCTGATGGTTTCCCACAATCCGGAAGATGCCCAGCTTATCGCCGACCAGGTGCTGTTTGTCGACGAGGGGCGCATCGCCCTGCAAGGCAAGCCGGATATTCTGCAAAACAGTGACCACCCGGGGCTACTGCGCTATCTTGGCCAATAGCCCTTGGGAATAAAGACTGCGCCATGATCAAAAAGGGAGGCCGCTTGGCCTCCCTTTGTATCTGGAAATATTCATCTAAATCAGAGATTTTCCTCGGCGAACGAGGCCAGCCGGCTGCGCACCACACCATTGAGGAAGATGTTGGCACTGCCGTCAAAATCCTTGAAACGCTCGACGATGTAGGTGAGCCCCGAGGTCACCGGGCTCAGATAGTTGGAGTCGATCTGGGCCAGGTTACCGGAGCAGACGATCTTGGTGCCCTCGCCGCAGCGGGTGATGATGGTCTTGATCTGGGACGCGGTCAGGTTCTGGCACTCATCCAGCAGTACGAAGGTGTTCTGGATGCTGCGCCCGCGCATGAAGTTGACCGATTTGAACTGGATATTGGCCTTCTCCATGATGTAGCTGAGCGAGCCGCTCATGTTCTCGTCCTGCTTGTGCAGCACCTCCAGGGTGTCGGTCACCGCCGCCAGCCAGGGCATCATCTTCTCCTCTTCGGTGCCGGGCAGGAAGCCGATGCTTTCGGCAATTTCCGGGGTATTCCGGGTGACGATCACCTTCTCGTAAATGCCCTTCTCAATCACCAGCTCCAAGGCCGCCGCCATTGCCAGTAAGGTTTTGCCGCAACCCGCCGGGCCGGTCAGGATCACCAGATCGATGTGCGGATCGAGCAGTGCATCCAGCGCCATCCCCTGATAGACATTCTTGGGATGTACACCCCACGCCTTGCGGGACATCAGCCGCTCGCGGCCCAGATCCTTGATGCGGATCTTGCTGCCATCGTGGCTGAGCACCCGGGCGGCGAAGAAATTCTCTTCATCCACCAGATACTGGTTTACGTGAACCCCTTCCAGCAGATTGGCATCGATCACATGGATGGTGTCGCGGCCATGGGTCTCGCTCTCGCACTCGCCAACCCGCTCCCAAAAGCTGCCGGGCACCACCTGAAAGCCTTTGGCCAGCAGGCGGATATCGTCGATCAGCTGGTCGCTGCGATAATCCTCGACGTGGGCAAGACCGGCCCCTTTGGCTTTGAGGCGCATGTTGATGTCTTTGGTGACCAGCACCACCTGACGCTTCAACTCATGCTTTTGCAGATAGAGGGCCGCGTTGATGATGCGGTTGTCGGCCTCCTTGTCGGTAAACACCTCGGCATCCTGCGGCAGATGGTGATCGCTGAAGATGCAGATATTGCCGCTCGCTTCGCCAGCCAGCGGCACGCCCTGGGTGATCTGATCCGGGGTTGCATCGCGGAACACATCTTCCAGCGCACGAATGGCCACCCGCGCGTCGCGGCTGACATCCTTGTTGCGATCCTTGATGTTATCGAGCTCTTCCAGCACCGTCATGGGGATGAGCACGTCGTGCTCTTTGAAGGAGTAGATAGCGAGGGGGTCGTGAAGCAGAACGTTGGTATCCAGGATAAACAGCTTTCGGTCCGTATTGTCCATAAGCATCCTCCTTGGCACTGAAGGGCCACGTGTGTGAATCTCAGATGTCATTGAAACCACACGGCCGTGACAGTTTTATTACCCTCAACGCTACGCCCGATTTTACTATCGCGCAACAAATCACTTGGCCGCCTGATTTGATTGCGCATAAAAACAGCAATACAAAGACCGGCACTGTGGCCGGTCTTTTTTCTATCGTTCAACTACTTGGGCATGTTTTTCAGCCGCACTTGGAGTCGCCACAGTTGAGGCAGGTCATGCAACCATCCTTCAGCACCAGCGCCTTGGTGTGGCACTTGTAGCAGAGCGCGGCATTGGCCGGGAAACCACTGCTCGCCTGCTGCTCTTCAGCCTCCTGAGCGGCTTTCAACTCGGCCTGCTTCTCGGCCAGAAACGCCTGCTGATGCTCGTCCAGTCCCGGCGCCTTGAGCATGCCGATCTCGGTGAGATGGCTCTCGATCACGTTGCCAATTTCGGCGATCAGCGATGGCACATACTTGCCCTTGTTCCAGTAGCCGCCCTTGGGATCAAACACCGAGCGCAGCTCCTCCACCAGGAAGGTGACATCCCCCCCCTTGCGGAATACGGCGGAAATAATGCGGGTCAGCGCCACGATCCACTGGTAGTGCTCCAGGCTCTTGGAGTTGATGAAGATCTCGAACGGACGGCGGGTTTCGTGCACCGTGCCCTCGTTGAGAATGATGTCGTTGATGGTGATGAACAGCGAGTGCTCGGAGACATGCTCCGGCGTCTTCAACTTGTAGGTGGTTCCCATCAGCCGCTCCGGGCGCAGCACGGTTTCGTGCATGTGCACCACGTCATCCTGCGCAGAGAGATCTTCTTGCGGCTCATCCTTGGTACGCACCTTGTAGGCGACGATTTTCTTGTCGATCTTCTTGACCATAATGTCGTTCTCAGAATTTACCGTAATAGCCTTCTTTCAAGGCATCGTAGAGGTTGGCGGCCGTATGCAGCTCGCCATCGTATTCGATCTCTTCGTTCCCCTTGACGGAGATGACGGAGCCATCCTCCAGGGTGAAATCGTACAGGGTGTTCTCCAGATCCTTCTCCTTCACCAGCACGCCCTGGAAGGCCTCCGGATTGAAGCGGAAGGTGGTGCAGCCCTTGAGGCCGGAGTCCGAGGCATACATGTAGATGTCCTTGAACTGCTCGAACGGGAAATCGGTTGGCACGTTGGCAGTCTTGGAGATGGAGGAGTCAATCCAGCGCTGGGCCGCAGCCTGAATGTCCACATGTTGTGCCGGGGTGATGTCATCAGCAGTAATGAAGTAGTCCGGCAGACGACTCGCCTCATCATCGGCATAGGGCATGGCGGCCGGATTCACCAGCTCGCGATAGGCCAGCAGCTCGAAGGAGTAGACATCCACGCTCTCCTTGCTCTTCTTGCCCGGCTTGATGACGTTGCGGCTGTAGTGGTGGGCAAAGCTCGGCTCGATGCCGTTGCTGGCGTTGTTGGCCAGTGACAGCGAGATGGTGCCGGTCGGCGCAATACTGCTGTGGTGAGTGAAACGCCCACCCACTTCCGCCAGCTCGGCGACCAGCGCAGGATCCACTTCGGCAACCTGCTGCATATAGCGGCTATAACGCGCATGCAGCACCTTGCCCTTCACCTTGTCACCCACCTTGATGCCATCAGCCGCCATTTCCGGGCGCAGACGCAGCATCTTGCCGGTCACTTCAAACTCCTGCTCCATGATGGGGGCAGAGCCTTTCTCCTTGGCCAGACGCAGGGACTCCTGCCAGCCGGTCATCGCCAGCTCCTGGGATACCTGCTCGGTAAAGGCGACGGATGCCGCAGAGCCATATTTGATCTGCAGCATGGTGAGGGTTGAACCAAGACCCAGGAAACCCATGCCGTGACGGCGCTTGGCTGTGATCTCCTCGCGCTGTTTGGCCAGTGGCAGTTGGTTGATCTCTACCACGTTGTCGAGCATGCGAGTAAAGATGGCCACCACCTTGCGAAACGCCTGCCAATCGAATGCCGCGTTTTCAGTAAAAGGGTCGCGCACAAACTTGGTCAGATTGACCGAGCCCAGCAGACAGGCACCGTAGGGCGGCAACGGCTGCTCACCACAGGGGTTGGTCGCGCGGATCTCTTCACAGAACCAGTTGTTGTTCATCTGGTTGACCTTGTCGATCAGGATGAAGCCGGGCTCTGCATAGTCATAGGTGGAGGTCATGATGACATTCCACAGCTTGCGGGCTGGCATGGTCTTGTAGACCTTACAAGCGACCTGCCCCAACTCGTTGAATACAACCCCTTCCTTGTTGGGCCAGTCAGCCCATAGCACCTGAGCGGGATCGTCCAGCGCAATGCCATCCTGCTCCACCTCTTTAGCGGTATAGGGGAAGATCAGCGACCAGGGGGCATCCTCTTTCACCGCCTTGACGAAATCTTCGGTGATGAGCAGAGAGAGGTTGAACTGACGCAGGCGGCCATCTTCACGCTTGGCCTGAATAAACTCGATCACATCGGGATGGCGGATATCCATGGTGCCCATCTGGGCACCGCGACGGCCACCGGCTGACGAGACGGTGAAACACATCTTGTCATAGATATCCATAAAGGAGAGCGGGCCGGAAGTGTAGGCACCGGCACCGGAGACAAAGGCACCGCGCGGGCGCAGAGTCGAGAAGTCATAGCCGATACCACAACCAGCTTTCAGGGTCAGGCCAGCCTCGTGCACCTTGCCTAGGATATCGTCCATCGAATCTTCGATGGTGCCGGAAACAGTACAGTTGATAGTTGAAGTGGCAGGCTTGTGCTCAAACGCCCCGGCGTTGGAGGTGATCCGGCCCGCCGGAATGGCCCCATTGCGCAGCGCCCACAGGAACGGCTCATACCAGGCCTCAGGCTCCAGCTCCTGCTCTGCCAACGCACGGGCTACCCGCTGGTAGGTCTCATCGATAGAGCTGTCGATGGGAGTGCCATCCTTGCTCTTGAGGCGATACTTGCTATCCCAGATCTCGAGGGACGTTTCCTGCATGGGGATAAGACGGGAGCCAAGCTCACTCTCCAGCACCGGGTTCGATTTAGCCATTTTCAATCAACCTTATGTGAATGCATCGACATCATGACAACAGCAGAAAACACAACCAATGGTGCCATCTAAAATTAATGGCACAACATATAGTACACCTGATGCCATGAGGGCGCCGATTCTAACCTAAAAAAATGCCCCGGCCAGCAGATTTCTGGGCCGAGGCACTTAACTGATTAATTTACTGAGAGATTTAACACTCAGAGATAGATCAGGGCTTCTTGACGTATACCGTCGGTGTTTCACCCGCCATATTCAGATAGAACTCGTAGACGCCATCGGCATCCGGTGAGAACTTCATGTCCTCATACTTGGAACAGGGGTTGACCGGCACAGCCTCACCACCCAGTACGGCAACACCATCACTCGGGCTCTTGTAGCCAAAGTTGGTGCCACAGCTCCAGCCTGAATCAGCAAACTTGAACTTGTAGGGGGCCCACTCTTTCTTGAGAGTGCCTTTGGCCATATAGAGCTTGTCAGCCACCTTGACTACCTTGCTTTCATCAGTCGCCATCCAGTCGTTCATCTCCCCGCGCAGGTAGATGGACTTGCCACCGAAGTCGCTGTTGTCTGCCCCAACCTGCTCTGCACCACCATTGGATGCGCAACCGCCTAATACCAGGGTTCCCGCCGCCAGCATCATCGTTACTGTTCTCTTGAACATGAGTCTATTCCTTAAATTATTGTGATTCCTTGGTCCATCCATGTGGACTGAAGAATTAAACCAGAGCAGGCATAACAAGAAAGGTAGAGGCATCACATTCTGTGTTTTTTATATCAAACACATTGAACCAGTGAGCAAATACCGAACAGAAAAGAACTCCTTTGGAGCTATAGAGGGGAGTTCATTGAATGACAAGAAGGGAAAAGCTTAATAATCTGGCGACATGCTGAATAGCAGCCAATAAAAAACCCCGCTCGATGAGCGGGGTTCTTA